>SLOV01000206.1 GCA_007132345.1 Kiritimatiellia bacterium | reverse complement strand
TTCGGCGAGCCATATTTCATCCACGTCTACATGCAGATCGCCGAGGCATGGAACCTGTTCCTCGACTTCATCCTTTTTGGTGAGGCTGAAGTGAATGCCGATCCGGAGCTGCCGCCCGAAGCCAAGCGCAGCATTCAGATCGGCGGAGCAGAGCGGCCCTTCGTGCGGTAAGAGGCCGGTTCACGCTGGATTCGGCGTCGGCCCGCGCGTAGCCTTCTGTCGTCATGACGGCTTCAGCGCCAGCGCGTTTACGTCGGCAACTCGGCTTGCCCGGGGCGGTCGTAGTGGGGCTTGGCTCCATGCTGGGCACCGGCGTCTTCGTCAGCCTCGCCTTTGCGGTGCAGTTTGCGGGAGATGCCGTCGTCCTTTCCCTGCTGCTGGCGGCGGGCGTGGCCGCGTGTAACGGCCTGAGCAGTGCCCAACTCGCTGCCTGCCACCCGGTCAGCGGCGGCACGTACGAATACGGCTATCGTTGGCTCCACCCGGCGCTGGGCTTTGCCGCGGGTTGGCTCTTCCTGCTCGCCAAGAGCGCTTCCGCCGCCGCGGCCGCCCTCGGGCTCGGTGCCTATGTCGGCGCGGCGCTCGGTTGGCCGCTGGGCGCCGCCAGCACGTTCGTCGGTGCCCTTGCGGTCTGTGCGTTTACGGCCCTGGTGCTGCGCGGCATCGACCGCACCGTCCAGGTCAACGCCATCATGGTGCTGCTCACCCTCTCGGGCCTCTTCCTCTATATCGGCGCTGGCCTCTACGTCGGTTTCTTTGGTCCGAACGAGTTGCAGCCGCCGCTGGATGCCGCGATCCCGGTCACCGGCCAGGGCGTGCTCCGCGGCGCGGCACTTCTCTTTGTGGCCTTCACCGGGTATGGCAGGATTGCCACCCTTGGCGAAGAGATCCGGGACCCGCTCCACGCCATACCCCGCGCGGTGATTGTGACCGTGGTCTTTGCCGGTGTGCTTTATGCAGCCGTTGCCACCTCCAGCCTGCTGGCCGTGGGAGCGGTCGCATTTGCCGATAGCTTCGATGACCAGGTGGCCTCGTTGGTGGCGGTGGCCTATGCACGGTTCGGCCGGGGCGTTGTCGCCATGGTTACGCTCTCTGCGATCACGGCGCTTTGCGGTGTGCTGCTCAGCCTGATCCTCGGGCTTTCGCGGGTCGTGCTGGCCATGGCACGACGGGGCGACATGCCCGCACGTTTCGGCGGCTTGAATGCGAAGCGCACGGCCGCGCCCGCGGCTACGCTCCTGATCGGGGCGCTGGTGTTATCGTTGGTGCTGGTGGGCAGTGTCCAGGTGGCATGGAGCTTCAGTGCTTTGACGGTTCTGCTCTACTACGGCATCGCCAACCTTGCCGCGCTGCGGGTCGATGACGCGGCCCGCTTCGTTCCCCGTGCTGTTTCGTGGGCCGGCTTGTTCGGCTGTCTTCTCTTGGCGGGCTGGATCGATCTTCGAAGTTGGTTGCTGGGGCTCGCGGCGCTTGGCCTGGGGGCGCTCTGGTTTGGCGTAGCTGCCCATGCGCGGCGGCGGGGTGTGCGGGCATGATGGCCTTCTTGCGGCGTATGCTGCCGGGCTTTCTAGCGACGTGCCTGCTTCTCGTTCTGCTCTTTGTCGGCAATGGCCTCTTCTTCGCCGCCCGCACAAGCCCGTATGGCCGCACGACGCGCCATGCGCCACGCCGGTTCGACCATGGTCAGCGCACGGTCAAAATCATGGCCTGGAATCTCGCCAAGGCATTTGCCATCACAAACGAGGGTCGATTCGATTCCGTCGCAGCGGTCAATGCGCGGCTGGAGCATTTCGCGCAGGTCATTCGCGACGAAGACCCCGATTTCGTTTTTCTCTCGGAGGTCATGGTCGCGGCCGGCCCCATGCACTATGATCAAGTGCTATTCCTTGTTGAGGCCGCGGAGATGCATGCCTGGGCCTTCGGAGAGAATTACAACATTGGCGTTCCCGGCTTTCGCGCCGTCGGCGGTAATGCGATTCTTTCCCGCTATCCCATTGAACCGCTGGCCAATCCGAATCTGGCAGGTCGCCGTCCCTTCTTTGTGGGCCGCAACAATCGTCGGGTGCTCTGGTGTACGGTGCATCTGGCGGGTCAGGAGTTGTTGCTCGCCTCCATTCACAACGATTCGTTCAACCTCGAGAACAACCGGAAGCAAACGCAGGAGATCCTCGATTTCGCGGGGGCACGCCCTGCCATTCTTGCCGGAGACTTCAACGCGGAACCGGGAACTCCTTCCATTGACCTGGTGCTATCGAGCCGTAACGCAGCGGGCGACGTCCACGCAGGCCCAACGTTTCCGGCCGACGCACCGACGCGTCGGCTCGACTACATCTTTGCTCCGTCGCGCTGGGAGTTGCTGGAGTTCCGTATTCTCGAGGACACCGTAAGCGATCACCTGCCGATTGTGGCCGTGTATCGGATCCCTTGACGATGTGCTTCAGGAGCTCTGCCGCACGACAAGACGGGGCTCCAGAACGACCAGCTCGCCTGCGTCTTCCTCTTCGATGCTGGCCATCAGGGCCGCGGCCTTCTCGGGCAGGCGCTGGTCGACCGTGGTGAGCTGCGGCCGGATGTGGCGGCTGATCGGGATATTGTCATATCCTGTCACTGCAACATCGTCCGGCACGCGACGGCCCTTCTGCCGCAGCCCCTCCATGAGCCCGGCGGCGATAATGTCGGCCGCGGCCACGACGCAGTCGATTCCGAGCTGCACAGCGGTCTCCGCGGCCTCGAAGCCGGCCGAATAGCTCGTGGGTCCTTCGAGCACCTCCATGGAAAGGCCCGCCTGCTCGAAGACCTTGCGCGCGCCGCGAAAACGATACGCAGGCGGGTGGTCGGGGAATTCGGCCATGTAGCCGCCGAGGAAGAGCGGTTTACGGCGGCCCCGGCTGAGAAGATGCTCCGCCGCCAGCGCGCCGCCACGCTCTTCGTCGGTGCGAACAAAGCGAACGCCCTCGTGCGCGCGGAACGAGTCGTAGACCACCAGCGTCATGCCTTTGCGGTCGAGCAGCATTTGCAGGTCTGGTGGACAGAAACCGATCAGTGCCGCGGCTTCGAGATGCCGTTGAAGCAGAAACTCGACCGCGTCCTTCTGGCGGCCCGCGTAGAGGCAGAGGGCATATCCGCGCGCCCGCGCTTCCGCTTCCAGCAGGAAGATAAACTCGCCATAGAAAGGGTTCAGTTCCGCCTGCTCATTTCGCGAGTCAGCGCCGAGAACATCGGGCAGGAGAACACCAATAAGATTGGAGCGCCGGCCGGAGAGCGCGGAGGCGGTGAGGTTCTTTACATAGCCCAGATCCGCTACGGCCAGTCGCACCTTATCGATCGTCTTCTCGCTCACCTGCGAAAAGCGGCCGTTCAAGACATAAGAAACTGTCGCCGCCGAGACGCCGGCATGGCGGGCGACATCGACAATGGTCGGTTTAGGCGCCCTGAAGCCGTCGACGCGCTTCGTCCTAGCCATTTCACACCTCTTTCTTTTCTTGGGGCCCTGCTGTGCCGTTCCATTTGCAATCGCGGCCCGCGGCCCATTCACACACACGGACCGGATTCTGCCCTGTCCGGCCCCATTAGGCCATCCCGAATTGTTGGGAAACAGCTTGACGACGGAAGGGGGGAGCCCCTACCGCGTCAGGATTTCGATCACCTGGTCTTCGCTCGTGGCGTTCAGCAACTCGTTGCGTACGCTCTCTTCATGCAGCAGCCGGCTGATCTCGGCGAGGAACTGGATGTGGGGACCGGTCCGGTTTACTGGTGAAACGGTCATGATGAAGATGCGGGAGGGTTGATGGTCAACGGAATCGAAGTCGATGCCTTGCTTATGCATGCCGACGGCTGCGACCAGTCCGTCAACGCTTTCGGATTTGCCGTGTGGAATGGCGATCCCGTACTGCATGCCGGTTGACATCTTCTTTTCGCGATCCATCACCGCGCGCAGGGCGGCTTTGCGATCTTTCAGTTTGCCGGCGCTGTTGAGCAGATCGATCATCTCTTCGATGACCGCATCTTTGGTCTTCGCTTGCAAGGAGAGGCAGACGGTGTGTTTCGTCAGAGCTTTCTTCAGGTTCATCGTTGGCTCCCGTTCAAGGGGCTGAGGGTATAGGAGACCAAGCCCGGTGGGTCAACCATGGAAACCGGGTGCTTTTCGGCGCTTTGGGCTTCCCGACTTGTGCGCTAGGGGTTACGCTGCTTGCTTGGAAAAGGAGGATTCCGTGAAGGATGCAAGTAAGAACGTGGCTGGAGAAGAGAATGGCGCGAAGAAGGGTGCGGCCCATAAACTCATTCATCACCTGATTCAATTGCAGGAACTAATGATTGCCCGCGACCAGCAACATGCGGCGGGTGGGAACCTGGAGAGCCTGGACGAGAGCATCGGTGCGCTGATGGATGAACTGGATGACAGTGTCGCCCGGCAGTTCACCCGGCTCCGTAAGAAGAGCCTGCTGGCAATCGTTCCTGTTGCCAACCAGGTCTGCACCGCGTGCGGCATGTCGCTGCCGATCAGTCAGGTGCAATTGGTGCGGCAGGCCCGTACCCTGCATGCCTGTCCGAACTGTGCAAGATTGCTGTATTATCCGGACGTGGCCCTGCGCGCGAAAGGGCGTTGGGCGCCGCGGGGCACCGCGCCGAAAGTCGGGGTGGCCCGTTTTTCTTCTCCGGAATTGATGATGCCACGCATGGAGGCGACGACGCGTGACGAAGCGATCGCGGAGATGTGCAGCCTTCTGGAGCAACAGGGCTATGTCGAGGACGCCGCGCATATCGCCAGCGAGGCCCTGAAGCGCGAAGCGGTGGCGAGCACCGCCGTGGACCATGGCCTTGCGTTCCCGCACGTGCGTGGGGTGGAAGGCGGCGGGCTGGTGATGGTGTTGGGGATCAGCAAGAAAGGCATTCGATTCGACGAGGCGGAACGTTCGCTTTCCCGAATCATCTGCTTCATGGTGATCCCGACGGCCGCCAGCGCCTTTTACCTCAAGTTACTGGCTGGTCTCACCCAGACGTTCCGCTCAAAAGAGGCGCGTGAAAAGGTATTGGCCGAAGAGGAGCCCGAGAAGTTGTGGAAGACGCTGGTCAAGCTGACACGCTCGACTCTGAAGTAACCTGAAACGCGCAGGTTCTACAAGCCGCTCGGCGGATGGGCTTCGCGGCGTACGGTGCCGTCGGTGTAGAGAACGTGATATGCGTTGTTGTGCGGTCTCGGCAGGTCGGGATTGAGGGCGCTGATTTCGACGAGCATCCAGATGGGGGCGTCGATCGAGGCGCGCGATCGACCGTTGAGCGCCGTATTCCATACATAGGTGATGCCCAGGCGCTGTACATTCTGCGGCAGCGCCGGACAGATGCAGTGCAAGTCCGTGACGCCGTATCGCCGCAGCACGCTGAGCAGACCATCGCGCGATTCTTCGGGGTGCTCCGGGAAGAAGGCAAGGTCCGGCAGGCGGCCCCACTCGTTTTCGTACCGGCTGAGCGCCCCGTAAATGCTCAAGAGGTTCTCTTCGCAGCGCAGGTCCATGGAACGGAGGTCCTGCGTGACGTATATGGTGAAGGCCCCCAGCACCAGCAGGACCGTGGTCAGCACCAGGCGGAGGGGAGAGAAGCCGAGCCCGCCTCGTGAGAGTTCCGGGTGGCGCCTGCTCACGGCCGAATCTCCCGCAGGAGTTGCCGGGCATAGACGCCGGGCCACTCCGCGCCTCGGGAAAAGCGTACACAATCCTGAAGATAGGCCACGGCGCGCGCCCGCTGCCCATCCGCGAGGCTCCGAATGGCGGCAGCGAAGAGGACATCGTTTTGTAGCCGTGCAGGGAACGTGTGCAGGTCCCGGATCAACTGCTCGGGTGGCAGGTCGCCCGCGAGACAGCGCAGCGCCGGTTCGAGGAGCCGGTGATGGCCGGGGCGCCGGGGCAACAGCCACTCTTCCAGGGGAACGGTTGTGTGCCCTTTCAACGCGAGGATGGCGCCTTCCAACTGCGCCTTGTGGAGCGTGGGTGGAGAGGCATCGGGGTTCTGGAGAATATCCATGTAGAGGGCGGCCGCCCGTTCGGGTTGGTTCATGAGCGTGAGGCAGCGCGCCTGGTCCAGTTGGCCGATGGCCGCGGTGCGCAGGTCGCGGCTGACCATGCTGAGGGCAATCGCCTGCCGCAGGACTTCCTCCGCTTCGGCCCAGTTGGCGGCGGCCATGATGCGGCGGGCCCGCCGGATTTCGTTCCATGCCGGTGTCCGCACCATGATCTCGTTCGGTTCGCCGGCGCGATCCGCCAACGCCTGCTCCGCGGCGCGCAGCCGGGCCAGCCCGGAGAGACCCTCGTAGCGGGCTTCCATGATGCGCATGTTCAGGTGGAACCAGAGGCCGAAGCCCGCCAGCAGTAGCAGCCCCACAGTGGCGAGGGAACGTCGATAGCGGAAAAGGAAATGCCTGATAAAGTAGGCAGGCGTGAGGGGCATGGCATCGACCTTGCGGTCGTGCATGACGTTCTCGATATCGCGCGCAAACGACTCCGCGTCCGCATATCGCGCCGTGGGATCTTTTTCGAGTGCTTTGAAGAGCACCATGTCGATGTCGCGCGGCAGATTGCGGCGCAGCGTGGATGGCCGGCGCGGCGGTTGTGTCTGCACGGCGCGCAAGACCTGGCGCACGGGGGACAGGTGCTGCATGCGGTAGGGCAGGCAGCCGGTGAGCATTTCGAAGAGCACCACGCCCAATGCATAGATGTCGCTCTGCGGCGTCGCGCGTTCGCCGCGGGCCTGCTCGGGGGACATATAGAGCGGGGTGCCGGTGAGCGCGCCGAAGACGGTGAACGAGGGAAGGCTGGTCAGGGCGGCCGTCCCGAAGTCGGCAAGTAGCGGTTCGCCGAAGCGATTGATCATGATGTTGTTCGGCTTGATGTCCCGATGCACAATCTGGTGGGCATGCGCGAATTGTAGCGCCCGCGCGATCTTGATCGCGATCTGCATCGCTTCTTCGGACGAGAGGCGGCCATCGTCCAGCAGCCGCTCCAGGGTCCGGCTCTGTTCCACGTACTGCATGGCGATGTAATGGTTGGGCCCGTCCCGGCCGGTGTCATAGACCGTGATAATATGGGGGTGCGGCCGCAGAATCTTGCAGGCCTCCACCTCGCGTCGGAAGCGTTCGAGCATCGTCTCGCTGACGTGTGGGCCCTCCTGCAGGACCTTCAGCGCCACCTGGTGGTTGGTGCCGTCCGTGGCCAGGAAAACCGTCGACATCGCACCGTGCCCGAGGATGTCCTGGATTAGATACTCCCCGATCCGGAACCCCTTGGTGGGATAGCCTTGAGGCGTAGCGGCGTCGGGCGCCTCCGGGGAGGCACGCTGCTTTCTTTTCGATGACGATCGCGCCATACCGCTGGTTCCTCGCTACTCCGAGCGGCGCGCGGTTGCGCCCGGTCAGGTTTCCGCCGTCGCGCGACGCGCGGATTGAATCACGACCGGTTCGACCGGCACGTCTTTCATCCCGTTGCGTATACCCGTGCGCACGGCGCCGATCTGATCGACCACATCCATGCCGCCTATAACCTGGCCGAAGACTGCATAGCCGTGCCCGTCCGGTGAAGGACGGTCCAGCCCGGGGTTATCGACAAGGTTGATGAAGAACTGGCTGCTGGCGCTGTCCGGATCGCTGGTACGCGCCATGGCAATGGTTCCGCGCCGATTCTTTAGCCCGTTTGCGGCCTCGTTGCGGATCGGGGGCCGTGTAGGCTTGCGTTGCATCTCCGTCGTGAAGCCGCCCCCTTGGATCATGAAACCGGAGATCACGCGGTGAAAGATCAGCCCATCGAAGAAGCCTGCATCGATATAGCCCAGAAAGTTCGACACGCTGTCCGGGGCCTCCTGGGCGTGGAGGTGAAGGGTAATGTCGCCGAGGTTCGTTTGCAGCAGGACTTGTGGAAGGTCTTGACCGGGCATAAATGAGTCTCCTTGTGTAGACCCCCGACGCTACCCGACCAGTGTGCGAAATGCAAAAGCCATTTGCCTCTGCGACAGTGCTTAGGAAGAGGCTCGTGCTGTATTTGGAAAGCGGCGTCAAGCCGCCGCAGTCCAAAGCGGCTTGGCTCCGCTGCTCCCTCCGACCTCCGACCTCCGACCTCGGACCTCCGACCTCGGACCTCAGACCTCCGCCTGTCCTCACGGGCGCTCGATGTAGACCTTGCGGGTTTTGAAATCGAGCGTGAGGCGATGGTCGCGAAAGGCCCGGGTACCCAGCACGGCATAGGGCAGGTCGTGGCCCGTCTCCGCGGGGGCGGTGACCACGAACGGAAGATTCGTGACGTTGAAGCCGCTCACGGCGAGGTGGACCGTTCCGGCGGCCAGATAAGGGCGAGGCCCCTCCGTTGTCGGCGTCGGCGCCGGTTGCGAAAGCATGTCCGCCATGTGGCGCGGCATCCAGAGCCCGAGGGGGAGGGAGGTGTCAATGAGGGCGGGGAAGGGGCCTTCCTGATCGATCATGACGTCGATAACCGGCTCGGCGAAGCCACGTTTCATGGAGACGGCGCTGACCAGGCGGTCGAGGCGCGGTTGGTAGGTCTCGGCATGTGCGGCGAGCAGGCGGCGGGCTGGGAAGTCAAAGGTGACGAGGGCGAAGGCCCGCAGAAAGTCGTGGCCGAGCACCAGATCGGCTTCATCCGGATTCAGCCACCAGAGGGCGGGTAGCCCGGCCTGTTCGTTTAGAATGCCGATGGGCACATTATAGATATGGAGCGGACCCAGGCGGAGGGTGCGGCTCAGGGCCATGTAGGCCGTGTGTTCGGCGCGTGGGCCGGTGAGGCCGAACCGCTTGAGTGGGTGGCCGATGGGCACAATACCGAGGGCGCGGGCCGTATGGGGGTCCGTCACGGAGGCGGAAAGGCCGCTGGCGATAACGGCGGTGATGCGTCGTTCGCCGATGTGGACCGGCAGCGTGACAGGTCCGTCGGCCCGGAGCAGGGCCACTTCCGTGGTGGCACCGAAGCTCATGGCGTGGGCATTGACCAGCCGCAGAGGCCCCTGCCTGCGACGGGTAAGCTGTACGCCGAGTTGTTGCGGGGTGCGGGCGCGGGCATCGAGCTCCTGAATCATGGACGCTTCCAGAGGCCCGGTGGCGGGCGGCGGTGTGGCGCAGCCGAGCAGGAGGGTGGCCAGGCAGATCCATGCCGTCCGCAGAAAATCGCAAAGGCGGTTCCGAGTATCTCTTCGTTTCATGGGCTCTTTCCTCCCGTGTTGTTGGTCCCGAACGGCCGATGGCACGGAGAATTCCTGTGTCCACCGATGCGAATCGGCGGTTGATTCGGGCAGATGCCGGTGCTAGCTTCGCCCCCTTTCCCTGCGAGGCCGCCTCGCGCAGGTTCCATTATGCATGCGGAGGCGCCGTGTTGCAATGGTCTGAAGAGATCCAGCGCGGGGGCCATTCGAATATAGCGAAACGGAATTCCATCTATGTTTACAATCTGTGGCATTTTCTTCCTCTCCGGTTTCTCCGCACTGATCTACCAACTGCTCTGGTTCCGCCAGCTCGGCTTCATTTTCGGCAATACGGTTTTCGCGGCCACGACCGTGCTGACGGCGTTCATGGGCGGGCTGGCCCTGGGAGCGCATCTCTTTGGGAAAGCGGTGCATCGCGCCAAGAGCCCCGTGCGGTGGTTTGCCTGGCTGGAATTCGGCATCGGGTTATATGCCCTGGCCGTGCCCTGGATGTTCGGCCTTGTGCAGGGGTTCTATCGCTGGGTGTATCAGAATGTTTCCGACTCGATCTGGGTTCTCACCCCGGTCTGGTTTCTGCTGGCGATCGTCGTGATGTTCCTTCCCACTGTGCTGATGGGCGCCACGCTGCCGGTTCTGGCGCAGGGTCTGACACGCCGCGACCGGCACTTTGCATCGCGTATCAGCCTGTTGTACGGCGTTAACACCTTCGGCGCGGTCGGCGGGCTCGTGGCTGCGGGCTTTCTATTGATCCCGGCCATCGGGCTCTGGCGCACCAACCTGATTGCGGTGGGCTCAGATTTGCTGGTGGGGGCCATCGCTTGGTGGTTGGCGACCCGGCTGCCCGCTGCGCCGCCGTCGGACGGCACCGATATCGAGCCCTCCGACGAGGGCAGCGCCTGGCGCGTGGCCCGGACGCTGTTGTTGGCTTCTGGCGTTTCCGGTTTTCTGGCACTGGCCTTCGAGGTGGTCTGGTTCCGCGCACTGATCATGATCTACGGGTCCACCACCTATTCGTTTGTCGTGATGCTCGCCGTCTTTCTCGCGGGGATTGCGTTGGGCTCGATGATGCTGGGGTGGCTGTCGGACCGGTTCGACAAACGGCTCGACCTTATTATGGCGCTCTCGTTCCTGGTGATCGGGACGTGGACGCTGCTCTCCATGTATCGCTTCAACGGCAGCGCGGAGTTTCTGCTGCGCTATCTGGTTCGCCACGGCATGGCCTGGGGCACGCTGATTCAGGCCAAAGTGTGGATCACCCTGGCCTTCCTGTTCGTGCCGACCCTCTGTTTCGGGTTCGCCTTCACGGTCGTGGCGAAGGCGGTGCGCGGCGCCGAGAATACCTCGGGGCGGGCCGTGGCGGAGGTGTACACGGTCAACACCATCGGGGCGGTGCTCGGCTCGCTCGCGGGCGGCTTTATCTTGCTGCCGCTGCTGGGCATACAGAACGCCCTTTTCTTCCTGTCCGCCTTGGCCCTGGTTGTCTCGGCGGTCCTGGCGCTGCGCAGCACGCAGCCCAAGGCAGTGCGGATTGCCGTCTCGGGGACGGCGATGCTGATCCTGGTTCTCACAACGCTCTGGACACCCTACATCAGCAAGCGCGTGTTGGCGGTCGGCGCCTACTTCAGTCCCTGGCAGTTCATCGCCGGCGACCGCATCCTCTTCTGGGAAAAAGTGAAAAGCGAGCATCTGCTCTACTACAGAGAAGGACTCACCTCGACCATCTCCGTGGCCGTGACACCGGACCAGCAGATGTTCTTTTCTTCGAGCGGCAAGGTGCAGGCCGACTCCGGCGATCGCAGCATGGCACTGCAACGCATGCAGGGGCACCTGCCCATGCTGTTGCATCCGAATCCGCGCAAAGTCGTCAATATCGGGTTGGGGGCAGGCGTAACATTCGGCGCCCTCTCCTGTTACCCGCTGGACCATCTCGAGGTCGTGGATATCGAGTCCAATGTCCGCGAGGTCGCGGAGATCTGGGGCGAGCGTAATCACCATATCATGCGCAATCCCAAGGCGCAGGTGACCATCGCCGACGGGCGCAATCACCTCTTCTGCACGACAAACCGCTACGACGTGATTACGTCCGACCCCTTTGAACCCGTGCATAGCGGGGCGGGGCACCTGTACACCGTCAATCACTTCAAGCAGGCGCGTGCCGTGCTCAACGAAGGCGGCCTCATGGGGCAGTTTCTGCCCATGTACGAAATGTCGCGCGACGACTTCTTCGTCATCATGCGCTCCTTCGCGGAGGCCTTTCCGAACAGCGCCCTGTTCTTCACCGGCACGGATACCGTCATGGTCGGTTTCAAGGACGAGATCGCGTTTGATGCCGATAGCGTTCGCGCCAAGTTCGAGATTCCCGAAGTGGCGGCATCTCTGGCAGAGATCGGGATCGAAACGCCCGAACTGGTGCTGGGGATGTTCGTCGCCGACCTTTCCGAACTGCTTCGGAGAGAGCCCGATGGGCTGCTCAATACCGACGATCGGCCCATCATCGAGTTCCGCACGCCCAAGAGCGCGCTGGCCTACATGGTGGATAGTAACGCCCAGGTGCTGGTCGACTATTTCACGCCCATTCCGGATGTATGGCTGGCCGGCTATGACGAGTCCGAAAGAGAGACGATTCGCAACGCCCAGGGGGCACTGCGCCTTGCGTTGGAGGCATTGGTGCTGCGCGCGCGCGAGCGGGGGGGTGAAGCATTTGCCAAACTGTTGGAGGCGGAGAGATTGGCGCCCGGCCAGCGGATTATAGCAACCGAATCCATCGTCTCCCTGCTCATGTCGGCTGGGCAGTTGATGTCGCAGGGGCATGCCGAGCAGGCGGCGATTCAATACCATATGGCACTGCAGAGAAATCCCAGGGAATTTGCTGCCATGGAGCGACTCTTCTTCCTTCACATGCGCGCGGGGCGGACCGGGCCCGCCATGCAGTTGTTGGAGCATGCGCAGCACGTCTACCCGCAGGCGGCCACATTCGAAGCGTTGCGCGGCCGCGTGGCCATGAGCCATGAAGACTGGGCCGGCGCCCGATCCCATACAGAGCAGGCTTTGGAGTGGGAGCCATGGCGGGTTGACCTGCGCGCCCAGATGATCGAGATCCTGACCAAACTCGGAGACGATGCCGGCATCGAGCAACAGGAGGCCGCGATCCGCGCCCTCGATCCCCGCGTCTCGCACCGCCGCCGGTTCTAGACCGGGTTTCCTGCCGCCTGGTCAGAACTGCACGCTAGCTGCGCCGGTCCTGTTCCGGCCTAGGTTCGCGTGTCAGCAAATCCTGCACGGCCTGGCGCGGGTCCTTGCCCTCGTGAACCACCGCGTGGACCTCTTCTGAAATCGGAACGTCCACATCCAGCTTTCGCGCCAGATCCACGGCCGTGGCACAATTCCAGACCCCTTCCGCCACCTGGGCCATGCTGGCAAGAATGTCGTCGATGCGCTCCCCCTTGCCCAGCCGCTCCCCCACGCCGCGGTTCCGGCTCAGACGGCTCGCACAGGTTACGATCAGGTCCCCGATCCCGCTCAGCCCCGAAAAAGTGGCTGGATTCGCGCCCAGCGCCACACCGAGGCGGGTCATTTCCGCCAGACCCCGCGTGATGAGGGCGGCCTTGGTGTTGTCGCCAAACCCGATGCCGTCGCTGACCCCGGCCGCGATCGCGATGACGTTCTTCAGGGCACCCCCGAGTTCGACCCCGATCACATCGTCGGAGGTGTAGACGCGGAAGGTGGGCCGGTTGAACGCCTCCTGCAGCAACGTGCGATGTGCGCGGTCTTCACAGGCGATCACCACCGCTGAAGGCACGCCCCGCGCCACCTCCTCCGCGTGGCTGGGGCCGGAGAGTGCGGCGATGGCGGGGCGCTGCAATTCTTCGCTGGCCACCTCGCTCATACGCTGGTGCGTTTCCTTGTCGAGGCCCTTGGCCACGCTGACGACCGCCGCCTCCGCGGGCAGGCAGTTCCGGAAGCCATGCAGCACGTCGCGCGCGAATCGGGAGGGAACGGCCAGCACCACCACGCGGCTGCCCTCGACGGCCGTCTCACGTTCGGCCACCCATTGGATCTCTTCGCTAAGCCGCACCCCGGGCAGAAAGGCCCTGTTCTCGCGGCGCTCCTGCGTTTCTTCAAGTTGTCGTTCGAACGGCCCCCATACCGCTACGTCGTGCCCGTTCGCGTCGAGAATGGTGGCCAGGGCGGTTCCCCATCCGCCGTCTCCGATCACGCATGCCTTCATGGTTCCTCCCGTTTTGTTCCATCCATGCTCGTGACTCGTTCTCCGCCCGAAAAGGAGACCTTGGCTTCCGTGCCTTCCATCAAGCGGCGCAGGTTGGTGCGATGCCGCCAGACGATCAGCGCCCCCAGCAGGGTGAGGACCGACGGAAGGGTCAGCCCCTGATCTCTATAAAACAGCCAGCCCGCGGCGGGAACGGCGATCGCCGCCCCCATCGAGCCGAGAGAGACATAGCGGCTGAGGCCCAGCAAAGCGGCGAAAACAAGGACCCCGACGCCCACCGCAGCGGGTGCCAGGCCTAACAGGACGCCGGCGCTGGTGGCGACGCCTTTGCCGCCGCGGAAGCGCAGGTAGACCGGCCAGGTATGGCCGACAATCGCCGCCACACCGAAGGCAAGCCCGGCGTGGGGCGTTGCCGTGCCCTGGAGCAGAAGGGGAAACAGGACGGCGGGCCCCCAGCCTTTGGCGGCGTCGAGGAAGAGCGTAAGAGAGCCCCATCCCTTTCCCACCGCCCGGAAAACGTTGGTGGCACCGATATTTCCGCTGCCCACTTTCCGCAGATCAACTCCTCTCATTCTTGCGAAAAGCCAACCGAAAGGAATGCTCCCGATCAGATACGAAGCGAAGAGTAGTGCGTAAAACATTGTCGGTAAATCCATTACGTATTTCTGCCCGGTGCAGCGCCTTTTTCAGGGGGACCTTCTGTTGACGGGTGTAGAACCTGGTGCCATCCTTCGTCAAGAAGATCGCGGAAAGAGCACTTTACATGAGCGCCTTGTGGGGTATCATATGACTGAAATTCGGCGAAGTCATGCGCTTTACATGTCAATACAATGAGGTAGGCATCCACACGGCGCAGGGTGGAACACAACTTGCTGGTAAGGGTGAGGAAAGATTTCTGATTTTTTTTGTAGCCGGGGCACAACTGATTGTGTAGGTTGATGCTTAGCCGGGCAGAAAAGCGAACACTGTAACCAAAGAGACAGCGCACTCACTGGAGGAATAGAAAGATGAAAAAGATACTGGGGATTGCTTGTGCAGTGGCGATGGCTGCGCCGCTGGCGTTCGGACAAGCGAGCGTTTTCAGCCAGAACGCAGTTGGGTATGTCCGGGTCAAGGTCCCCGGTAGCGGTGACTTGAATCTATGCAGGCTTGACTTCCTGCCACTCGATCCCAACGTTCCAAACAACGTACTCAACGTAATCGGGGATCAGCTCCCGGTAAATAGCAGCGTCTTCATTTGGGACTCCACGTTGAATGAGGGTGCTGGTGGTTACATTCCCGTCACGAAGGGTGCTCGAGCCGGTTGGCCTTCGACAGGAGCTGGGGCGACTGAGATTGATCAAGGTGTTGCGTTCTGGCTCCAGACGCCTGCCTCTGACCCGAATGACTATTTCGTCTATTTGATGGGCGAGGTCCCCGGGG
>SLOV01000079.1 GCA_007132345.1 Kiritimatiellia bacterium | reverse complement strand
GAGAACTGCGGCTCAGCGGGCCTGCCCCGGCGTCCACGCAGCCGGGGCAGGCCCGCTGAGCCGCTACTCAACCCATTCTCATCCATTCACGGCCCGCCGCGTACGGGCCACACGCGATAAGAACTGGTCTTGTTGCGGAGGTGAATGCCGCCATATCCGGTGCCAACGGCATAGGCCTGATTGGTGTTGCCGCGCATGGTGGTTGACGTCCAATAGGTCGTGGGCTGCAGGCCCAAAAAAGGATGTCCCGTCGGAAGCGCGAGAGGGTGGGCGACGCCAAAGTCGATCAGACTGAGAAGCTCTCGGGAGTTCGGCAACCGCCAATCGGTCTGATGACTGCCGCCGTTACTGGTATCTTCCGACGGAAAGCCCATGAAGTTTCCTGTTGAATTCAGCGAGGTTACGGCCGACAGCGCGGCAGTCCATGGGATGGCGGAGGCCGACGAGCGGGCGTTCCGCAGCCAGATCAATCCCGTCCGGTTGTCCGTCACGGTTCCGTTGCCGTTGTCGGTAAAGCGGGAGCCGACATCTGCCAGCCCGGTTTGCAGTGCCCCGTCGTCATTGGCCGCAAAGGAGTTGGTCTGGCCGGTGCGCGGCACGTATGCATAGCTGACGCCGGGATAGGTGCCTTCGATGCCGAACAGGGAGACGCCGGCAACGATGTTGCTGGCGGCGAGGTCTTCGTCGACGATCGTCAGGTCGGTGGCCTGGTAGTAGCCCGCGTTTACGACAGTCGTCGTATCCGAAAGCGTGCTGGGCGAAGCGAGGGCATCGAGAAGGAGATGAGTGTCCATCTGCCGGTCATAGATTTCCTGCAAGGTCTTCATGGTCGGCCCAGGCGGATCGATCGGTTCGAGGCTGCCCGCATTGAGAGAGCCCGCCGCTGTGAATAGCGCGAAGACGACCGTCCAGAAGATTGGCTTATTCGGATTTCTCATACGATCTCCTTCTCAGTAACTGAAATTGGCCCATGGATTGCTGGAGCCGACGCCGGCGCCACCCGTACTGCCGGAAATGGCGGGGCTGTTCAGCCAGCCGATGTTCGCGCCGTAGGCGTCGCGGTGGACCGGGTTGATGGTGGTGGAGGCGTGGAGTGGAGGGGCCAGCGAGAGCATGAGGCCAGTCGCAGCGATGAACCAAAGACTAGGCCACTTCGTGATGAGCCGACTCAGTCGATGCGTAGTCATACAACCCAACCCTCCCATGACCTTGATGCGAGCCCCCTGTTGCTCGACATCAGACACGTGGGAAAGATAGCGCCAGCCGAACCGGTCTGTAAATAAAGAAATGCAGATATCTCTACCTGTTGAGTGGGGATCGGGGGGGGGAAGGGGGTGTTCGGTGTTCCGCCTCCGACGCGCTGCGAGGCCGGGGCAACGGCGGACAGGTCAGTGTTAAGAGCATGTGTACGTAGCCGCCGCTGCTAGGGTGTGTTGATCTATTCGGCGCACGGGCGGAATGTCCAAGCGCCAGCGCGCCTTCAAGAAGGCGCGCAAGAAAGCGGGTTCGAGAACCCGCACTCCAAGATGTGGAGTGCGCTTTCTTGAAAGCGCTTTTTTCCGGGGGTTCTTGAACCCCCGGGAACTTAATGGATGACTGCTCCGTCCTTCACGAGGCAATTGTGCACGGCGATGGATCGCAGGAGGCCACGGCATGGCTTGAATAAATCAACACACCCGCAAAGCGGTGGAGAGAAGGTTGAACCGCGAGTGGACCCCGCAGCAGAGCGCAGCACGCTGCGGGGCAGGCGCGAATGGAGACGAATTGTTGCTTTCGAAATGGTGTGCGTGTGATGGGGTCATGGGTTATCTGCGGAATGGTATGGTGTAAGCGGGCTCCGCCCCCGACGCGCTGCGAGGCCGGTGCTACGGTGGACAGGGGAGTAAGGGTATTCGAGTAAGGGTGTTGGAGTAAGGGTGTTGGAGTAAGGGTATGCGAGTAAGGGTGTTGGAGTAAGGGTATGCGAGTAAGGGTATTCGAGTAAGGGTGTTGGAGTAAGGGTGGGGGGAGCTGATGGGCTTTGGGAGACGGGAAGTGTTCCCGTCTTACGTTGCGGACGGGATTGCATCCCGTCCCCCCGGCCCGCCCGCCGTAGCCTTTGGCGAAGGTGGGAGCCCTTCATCCCTTTGTCGCCCCTCTTCGTCCAAGCCCTTTGTCGAATATCCGCAGCGAATCCCGACAAAGAGGGGCGACAAGGAAGGGCGACAAAGGGCGAGGTTTGCGGTGCGATGGAAGTTCTTCCAGCCCTTCAGGCTGCACTTTTACCCTTACTCGCCTACCCTTACTCCATACCCTTACTCCATACCCGTACTCCTACACCTACTCGTACACCCAACTCTCCCCGCCTCCCGATCCGCAGATGCCGCAAGCCACCTCTCTCCCCATTCGCGTTCCGTCGCATGGATTCGCGGTTCCTCACCCCGAAGTCGAGCCGACTGTTATGGACTGGAACTTTTCTTCCATCGTGTGGAAGTGCGGTTCCATCGAGTGGAATTTTTTCTCCACACCGGCCAGGTCGTAGCCACGTGACTATGTACGTGGCCTGCGGGCGGTGCGCATCCGTAGCCGCCGCTGCAAAGCGGTGGAGAGAAGGTTGAACCGCAAATGGACCCCGCAGCAGAGCGCAGCACGCTGCGGGGCAGGCGCGAATGAAACTGAACTACTACAAAGACACTGACTCGCTGTATATCGACCTATCCTCCAAGTCCAGCGCGGACAGCCAAGAAGTATCAGAGGGAATCGTCATCGACTACGACTCGGATGGAAATATTGTCGGGATCGACATCGACAACGCGAGCCGAAAGGTTGACCTGCAAGAGATCAGTCTGCACAAAATTCCTGCTGACGTTGAGAAGCTCACAGCTTAAGACATCGAACAACGGCCTGCACAGGACGACTCCGTCGCCCGTGATGCCGAACGTTCCGGGCCATACGGAAAAGTGCTGGCCACAGGATTGACGGGGCCGGGTTCTCGTGCGACAACGCACACCATGAGAGTGCATGAATTGAAGGGGTACCTTGCACACATGGACGAAATTGCCCTGATCATCAAGCGCATTGGAATCGTACACAGGGAAAGCATCACCAATGCGGCACGTTTATTCGAGGCGTTCCTGTTGCGGGAGGATCGACCGTTTATGCAGCGGTACTGTCCGCAAGGTGGGGGGGGACGATGATGGCGCTGGCACAGATTGAGACAATTGTGGACGGCGTGTTCGAACGCGCGCGGGCTGTGACAACAGGGCATGTGACCACCTACATCCCAGAACTGGCCCATGTGGATCCCAATTTGTTTGCGGTGTCCATCTGTGATGTCTCAGGGGCCGAAATCAATCGAGGGGATTTCGAATACCTGTTCACCATGCAGTCCATCTCGAAGGTGTTGAGCTATGCCTGTGCCTTGGATGTATGCGACCGGTCGCGCCTCGATGAGCGCGTGGGTGTAGAAGCCACGGGCGAAGAGTTCGATTCCATCATCAAGCTCGATCGGCACAAACGGCCATTCAATCCCATGGTCAATGCGGGTGCCATTGCGGTGACCGACCTGTTGATGACGCAGTACGGCAGCAGGGCATTACCGGAAACGCTCGCGTTTTTCGGGCGTCTGATTGGCCGTGCCGATCTGGCGATTGACGAGGACGTGCATCGTTCCGAGTTGCGTACCGGGGAGCGAAACCGCGCCATTGCGCACCTGCTCAAGAACTTTGGTCTGCTGGATCATCCCGTGGAGGATGTGCTGTCCCTCTATTTCGCGCATTGTGCCGTGCAGCTTACCACGCGCGATCTTGCGCGGCTGGGTGCGACACTGGCAACCAGAAGCTGTCCATCCGGCATGGTGAGGCATTCGACGTTGCGGGACGTGTTAAGCGTGATGCTCACCTGCGGGATGTACAACTACGCCGGACAATGGGTCTTCGAGGTCGGGTACCCAGCGAAGAGTGGTGTGTCCGGGGGCTTACTCAGCGTGGTGCCGGATCGCGCAGGCATTGGCGTCTTTTCGCCCCGGGTCGACGACAAGGGCAGTAGTCCGCGCGGTGTACTCGTTAATCGAATGCTTTCCGAACAAGCCAACCTGCATCTTTTCGCCTGTGCCCAATGAAGGAGGGCTGCGCCGCCCATTGCCGGCAGTTCCCGCCCCGTTATCGAATCCCGGCCCTTCCGGGATTCACGGCGCATTTGATTCGAACGCTTTCCTGACCGGCGGAAAGATTGGCGTGTACGAGTAGGCGTACGAGTAGGTGTACGAGTATGGGGGGCAAATGGCCTGGCCATTCGACCCTGTTCGCGCAATCACCCGGCCGATCCGCCGCCGATCTGGATGACGAGGGTCAGTTCGTCGCCGTCGTTCAGCGATGTATTCAGCTTGCGCTGCTCGTCGCCGTTGACGAAAGGAATCAGATGGCGTTGCTGGTGGGCGGGAATACCGAACTGCGTCATGACATCCGAAATGCTGGCGCCTTCGGGCACCTCCACGATGTCGCCATTCCGGGCGCCGACCAACTTGAGATATCCGGTGTAACTGAGTTTGATCTTCATGGTCTGAACCGATTCAGATTGCTGGGGTTTAAGAGATTCGCGAAAGGCCTTGTTTTTTCGCGGGACACGCCTTGCTTCCCTTGCCATAATCCCGGCTCATTTCAATTTATGCAACGTACTTTCACCATCGCGATCGGCTCGGACCACGGCGGGTTCGATCTTAAGCAGCAACTCATTTCGTGGTTGTCGTCGCTGGGTCATAACGTCCGCGATTGCGGGACGTTTGACAAGGCCTCGACCGATTATCCGATCCACGCCTACGCGGTGGCGCGTCTGGTGGCGCTGCGCGACTGCGAGGTGGGTATTGCAATCGATGGAGCGGGGATTGGTTCGGCGATGGCGGCGAACAAAGTGAAGGGCGTGCGCGCCGCGGCGCTCTACAACGAGGCGCTGGCGCGCAACAGCCGCGAGCACAACGGAGCAAACCTCTTGACTCTCGGAGCGGGGCAGACCAATCTGCATCAAGCAAAGGCGATTATTGCCGCCTTCCTCGCCAGCGACTGCACCGAGGATCGGCACCGACGCCGCGTGGCTATGATCGCCCAGATCGAGAGCGGACAGTTTCGGCCGGGACCCGCGCCCGAGCCGGCGGCCGCTCCTGTGGGGCTCAAGGAGGTTCGTGTGGATTTATCGGCGGAAGACGCGCAACGCGTGACACAGCGTGTGCGCCAGATATTGGCGCAGAGCGGACTTGCGCCGACCGGTGCCCTCTCCGCGGGGCTGGCGCCTGACCAGGTGGCCCGCTTTATTGACCACACGTTGTTGAAGCCCGATGCCGCCATCCAGGATATCGAGAAGCTGGTGAGTGAGGCGCGCGAGTACGGGTTCTATTCGGTCTGCGTCAATTCCTGCTATGCGCGCCAGACGAAGAATCTGCTGCGCGGCTCGGACGTGAAGCTCTGTTGCGTGGTCGGCTTTCCGCTCGGCGCCGTTTCGGCGGAGGTGAAGGCGCTCGAGACCCGCAAGGCGATTCGCGAGGGGGCGGACGAGATCGATATGGTGATTAATGTGGGGGCGATGAAGAGCGGACAGTTCGATCTGGTGCTGGAAGACATCCGCGCCGTGGTCGATGCCTGCAAGGAGCGCCGCCGCGTCTGCAAGGTGATCCTGGAGACGGCACTGCTCACGGACGAAGAGAAGGTGCGCGCCTGCCAGCTCAGCATGCAGGCGGGCGCCGATTTTGTGAAGACCTCGACCGGATTCAGTTCCGGCGGCGCGACGGCGCATGACATTGCCTTGATGAGCAGCATTGTGGCGCCGCGCAAGCTTGGGGTGAAGGCCTCGGGCGGTGTGCGCACTTATAGCGATGCAATGCGAATGATCGAAGCCGGGGCCACGCGCATCGGGGCGAGCAGCAGCACGGCGATTGTCGATGAAGCCCGGGCCCTCGCGGAGGGGCGGGAGTACATTCCGAAAACGAAAGCAAAAGGAGCCTACTGATGGCAGAATTACGCACGTACACCTTCCTGGACAGCCTGCAGCCGCAGTTTGCCTCCTTCCTGGCAACCGTGGCGCAGGGGTTCCTGCCCGTGGCCGGGCAGGCCGCGCTGTTTGTGGAAATTTCGCCGGGCATGGATATCAACCGTGTCACCGATGTGGCCCTGAAGGCGACGCATGTGACGCCGGGGATGATGATCATCGAGCGCCTTTTCGGCATGCTGGAGATTCACTCCGACTCGCAGGCCGACGTGCGCGCCGCGGGCGCGGCGATTCTCGATTCGCTCGGCCTCAAGGAGGAGGACCGGATCAAGCCGAAGGTCTTTACGAGCCAGGTCATCCGGGCGATCAACGACTATCACACGCAGTTGATCAACCGGACGCGGCACGGCGACATGATTCTGCCGGGGCAGTCCTTATATGTGATGGAAGTGGCCCCGGCGGGGTATGCGGCGCTGGCGGCCAACGAGGCGGAGAAGGCGGCGGAGATCAATGTGCTCGAAGTGCGCACCTTCGGTAGTTTTGGCCGGATGTATCTTGCCGGCGAGGAGCGCGACATCGATGTCGGGTATCGCGCGGCGGAAGCGGCCATTGAGTCGGTGAGCGGCCGGGTGCAGCAGAAGTAGCGGCGCCGGGCGGCGTGGTGACAGGTAGAACTTTTGAGAAGTCGGAGCAAACGACACAACATACGGAGACACAGACATGGCAGAAGCAGTTGGCATGATTGAAACGCGTTCCTTCCCGGCCGTTGTCGAGGCGGCGGATGCGATGGTGAAAGCGGCGAAGGTTGAGCTGGTATCGTACGAGAAGACGGGCGGCGGCTTCCTTTCGGTGAGCGTGCGTGGCGACGTCGCGGCGGTGAAGGCCGCCTGCGAAGCCGGGCAGATTGCGGCGAACCGCGTGGGCGAAGTGGTGGCGGTGCATGTGATTGCGCGTCCGCACGCGAACGTGGATGCGGTACTGCCGCTGGGCCGCGCTCCCGAAGCGTCGCGCTCCTCCGCGAAGAAGTAAGGAACGTCCGTAAGCTGCAAGAGGGCTGTCCTCCCCGCATGCCGGGGTTGGCGGCCTCGTGAGGAGTCTGGCGCATGAACCTCGGGAAAGTGGTCGGCACGGTGGTCTCCACCCGCAAGGAGAGTAGTCTGGAAGGGCTGCGCTTCATGCTGGTGAAGGTCGTCGACGAAACGTTGAAGGAAACGGGCGCCCAGCTTGTGGCGGTGGATGCCGTGGGCTCCGGCCCGGGCGAAATCGTGATGGTGGCATCCGGGAGTTCCGCGCGGCAGACGGCCATGACCGACAAACGTCCGTGCGACGCGGTGATCATGGGGATCGTCGACAGTTGGGACGTGGAGGGCCAGAGCGTTTACCGGAAGGCCGATGCGGACGGCGCCGCCTGACCCTTGCGCGGAACGGAAGATGGCGGATAGATCGAAGCGAACTGGCAATCGCGATGAAGGCGCGGCGCCCGCGGGGAGCGGGGTGCCGCCGGAAAGGAATCTATGGCTGGATTAACGGATCAGGAAATCGAACGCATTGCCCAGCAGATTGTGGCCGGCATGCAACACAAGCCGGGCGCCACGCATCCTCTGGGGACGGCCGCGCCCGCCTCCGCCAATCCGGGCCTCGGTGTCTATGCCACGGTGCAGGAAGCCGCGCAAGCAGCCCGGGCCGCGTTTCCGAAATACTCGAATCTGCCCTTGCAGACACGCAATCGCATCATTGCCGGCATTCGCTCGTCGATGCTCGAGAATGCGTCCGCGCTGGCGCGTGCTGCCTTCGATGAAACCGGGCTGGGCCGGTTCAGCGACAAGATCGTGAAGAACCAGTTGGTGGCCGAGAAGACGGCCGGCACGGAAGTGCTCCGCCCGCAGGCCTTCACGGGCGATCACGGGCTGGCCCTGATCGAACCGGCGCCCTACGGCGTCATTGGCTCGATCACGCCCTGCACGAATCCGACGTCGACGATCATCAACAATGCCATCGCGATGATTGCGGCGGGCAACACGGTGGTCTTCAACCCGCATCCGGCGGCGAAAAGCTGCTCGGCGCAGAACATCGCGCTGCTCAACAAAGCGATTCAGGCGGCGGGTGGCCCGCCCAACGTGGTGACCTGCGTGGCGAATCCGACGATCGAGAGCGCCCAGGAGTTGATGAAGAGTCCGCTGGTCCGGCTCCTGGTGGTGACTGGCGGCGGGGGCGTCGTGAAAGCGGCCATGGCCAGCGGCAAGCGGGCCATCTGTGCCGGGCCGGGGAATCCGCCGGTGGTCGTGGACGAAACGGCCGACCTCGACCAGGCGGCGCGCGATATCGTGCTCGGCGCCTCGACCGACAACAACATCATCTGCGTGGACGAGAAAGAGATCATCTGTGTCGCTTCCGTTGCGGACGAGCTGAAGCAGGCGTTGCGCCAGAACGACGGCTACATCATCGAACGTCAGCACCTCTCCAAACTGGAGAACCTGATCTTCACAAAGATGCACGGGCCCCGCAAGCGGGCGGAGATCAACCGCGACCTGATCGGCAAGAATGCCGACACGATTCTGGCGCAGATTGGCCTGAACGTGCCGGCCTCCGTCCGCCTGGGCGTGGTGGAGGTGGACGAAGACCATCCGCTGATCTGGACGGAGCAGATGATGCCGATCATGCCGCTGGTTCGCGTGCCGGACGCGGACCGGGCGATCGACCTGGCCCTGGAGGCGGAGGGCGGCTGTTATCACACGGCGGTCATGCACTCGAAGAACCTGGACCGGTTACACCGCATGGCGCGCGAGTGTAATTGCAGCATCTTCGTGAAGAACGGCCGGGCGCAGGCCGGGCTCGGGCTCGGAGGCGAGGGCTACACCAGCTTCACCATCGCCAGTCCCACCGGCGAAGGGCTGACGAACCCAGTGAGTTTCTCGCGCTGGCGCCGCTGCACCTTGACCGACAAGTTCCGCATCGTCTGATGAAGCCCTTCCCGGCCATTGCCACGCTGGAGTTTCGCGAGATTCCCGCCGGGATGGTGGCCACGGATGCCATGGTGAAGAGATCGCCCATTGCCCTGCTGCGGAACGGCCTGATCAGTGCGGGGCGCTATTTGACGCTCATTGGCGGCAGCACCGCTGCGGTGGAGGAGGCATGGCAGGAAGGGCTCCGCGTCGGCGGGGAGGACCTGCTCGACGAGGTCTTTCTGCCCGATGTGCACCCGCAACTCTGGCACGCGTTGCAAGGCGAGCGCCGTCCGGCCGAAGGCGAGGCGATGGGCGTGCTGGAAACCGAAACGGTCTCCGCCGTTCTGGCCGCCACCGAGACGGCGCTGAAGACCGCCGATCTGACGCTCATGGAATTGCGCTTTGCCGATTCGCTGCTGGCGGGCCGGGCGGTGAGCCTGCTGCATGGCGTGCTGCACGATGTAGAGGCGGGGCTCGATGCGGCCGTTTATCGATTGACCTCGAATCGAAGCGCCGTCTCGCACCGTATTATCTCTGCGCCGCACGAGGCACTGTTCCGACATGTGGAAGGCAGCACCAGTTTTCATGAGGCACGGGGTCTGCAACTGGATGGGGAGATGGGCTGATGCAGATCGGGCTTGTGATCGGCACGGTGGTGCCTTGCGAAATCTACAAGGGCCTTGAAGGGGTACCCATGCAGTGGGTGCGCCCACTCGACAAGCACGGCCAGCCCTCGGGCGAGGCGGTGGTGTGCGCCGACTCCACGCGCATGGCGGGTCCTGGCGAGCGGGTCTACTTCGAAGGCGGCCGCGAGGCGGCGCTGGCCCTCGACCCCTGGTTTGTGCCGGTCGACCATGCGATCATCGGCATTATTGACGATGTGCATGTGGCGGAGGAGGGCGCGACATGAAGACAGGCATTGTGGCAGGAGATATTGTCTCCACGATCAACCATGGCTTCTATGACGGCCGCAAAATGCTCATCGTGGACCTGGTGGACGCAACCGGGCGCCGCACAGGGAAAGAACTCGTTGCGGTCGATGTCGCCGGCGCGGGTCCTGGCGAGACGGTCTTGATCCTCGACGAAGGCAATGGCGCCAGGCAGGTCTTCGGCTCGACGGATGCCCCCGTACGCTCGGTCATTGTTGGCATCATCGACCGGATGGATCTCGATCCGGCATGAAGCGCCCGGCCCCCGCGCGTCAGAACGAGCACCCGGCATTGCCCTTTTCGCAGAGAGAGGAAGCTGTGCGATCGATCTTCACTTACCAGCATGTGATCTGGGACTGGAACGGCACGCTGTTCGATGATCTCTGGCTTTGTGTGGACGTCATGAACGGGCTTCTGTCCGCGCGGGAGATGCCGCTACTCACGTTGGAGCGCTATCGGGAGGTGTTCGATTTCCCGGTGCAAAACTATTATCAGCGGCTCGGCTTCGATTTTCTGCACGAATCGTTCGAGCAGGTGGGCACGGAGTTTATTCGTGCCTATGAACTGCGGCGCCTGGAGGCGGGGCTGCGCGCGGGGGCTGCGCAGGTGGTGAAGAGGTTAGGGCGCGCCGGGGTGGGGCAGTCGGTATTGTCGGCCTATCTGCAGGAGACGCTGGACGAGCTGATTGCACACTTCGGGCTGGCGCCACACTTCGCCCGGCTCGTCGGCCTGCGCGACCACTACGCGCGTGGCAAGGTGGAGAACGGGGTGCGCTGGATTCGCGAGTTGGGTCATGCCTCGGACGAGGTGCTGTTTGTCGGCGATTCCCGGCATGATCACGAGGTGGCCCAAGCGATGGGGATCGACTGCGTCCTGGTCGATGGCGGTCATCAGTCGCGGTCGCGACTGGAGGCGTGCGGCGTTCCCGTGGTCGACGATCTGCTGGCGTTGCCCGGCATGGCCTCTGCATGTATTCTTCCGAAGAGGGCGGAGGAGACGGCAACATGACTACCTTAAGCATTAATCCATTATTTCTGGCCGGCATGGCGATTCTGATCCTGGCGATCGGCGCCGGGGCGGTAGCGGCGTGGCTGAATATTCGGAGTTGCCCTGGACCTCGGGAGCGGCAACTGGTGGGCATTTGCACCCTGGTCGTCTGGGCCTTGATCGGGCTGCTGCTCTGGTTGATGGCCATTCTCCCTTCCCCGGGCCGGTACTTCTTGCTGATTCCCTACTTCACGGCGCTGCCCTGGTTCGTCTATCGGGTCTCGGTGCGGCGCCAGAAGCTGAGGCGGCTGGAGCGCCGGACCCTGGCAAACGGAGCAGGCGCTACAAAGGAGGAGCGGAAGCGGGACTGACCCCGTTTCGGGCGTGGTATGCTGCCCTTCACGCAGAAACTGGTCCGGGAATGGGCGGGCGCCGCCGTCTTTGACGGAGGCATGAAGGCGTTCGAGCGGGGCGCGGTCCGTAAAGTCTCGTTCGATGCCCCCGAACTGGCCGGCCAGGTCGAATCGGGCGGACGCACCATCCGTTGCCGGGTCCGCGTCGACCCCGAAGGCCATGCCGAGAATCTCTGTCCGTGCCACGACAGTCGGGAGCGGGGTGTCATCTGTATCCACGCGGTCGCCGTGGCCCTGGCAATGATCCGCAAGGCGACGGACCCGCATCGCGAAGAAAAGCTGCTGGAAGAGAAGCGCAAGGCGGCGCGACTGGCCGCGCTGGACGAGGAGGCGTTTCTGCGTCGAACCGTCGCGCCGCACCCGAATGCCCAGGTTTGCCTGACGTTGGCGCAGGACTGGCAAGCGACCTGGCGCGAGGAGAAGGTGCGGATTTCGTGCGCGCTGGAACAGAACGGAAAGCGGAGGCCCCTCGACGCGGTTCCGGCGAAGGCCTCCGTGACGCTCAGCGAGAAGGACGACGCACTCCTTTATGTGCTCGAAGATATCTGCGAGGGGCCCGCGCGCGCGACGATGGAACTTGGGCCGGCCGATTTTACGAACCTGCTGGAACTGCGAAAGGGGCAGTCCTTGTGGATAGAGGGCCAGGCGGAACCGGTGGCGGTGCATGCGGCGGAGTTGACGGCGCATCTTCGCCTCGATCTCGATGGCGAAACGGGCGAGCTGCTCATTATGCCGCATTGCGAGCTGCCGTTCCTGGCGCCGGGCGAGCTTCCGTTTTACGTCGTGGGGCGGCACGGTGGCTGGGCCTACGGGGCCGGCAATTTCTGGCCGCTGGAGAGCGTGCTGCCTTTGCCCTTGCAGTCGATCTATCGGGAGCCGGTCGCCATTCCGCGCGACGCCGTCCTGCGCTTCTTCGACCAGGAACTTGATCTGTTACGGCAGCAGACGACGATCGAGACCGATCTGGACCGGGAAATGTTTCAGGTCGACCCCGAACCCCCGCGCTTTGTGCTGGAGGTGCGGGGGAGTCCGGCTTCTCTCTCGGCAACGCTCCATGCAGTGTATGGGCAGGTCCGCCTGCCGGCCGGCAAGCCGGACCCCGCCGGGCATTTCTGCCATCCCGATCCGGCCGACCTGCTTCGGTACACGGTGCGTCATCCGGCTGCGGAGGCGGAGGCGCTGCGCCTATTGGCGGAGACCGGGTTCCTTGGCGATGACGGCGAGTCGCTGGACCCGATCGTCGGGACCCGCGAGGTGCAGAACTTTCTCGGGAGCGAGTTGCCTGCGCTGCGGCGGATGGGCTGGCAGGTGGCGCTGAGCGGGCGGGTGGCGGAGCACTTCGAGGAAGCGGAGTTTGTCATGCCCGTTGTGCATATTCGCGAGCCAGGCGGAGAGAACTGGTTCGAGGTCGATTTCGATTTTGAGGATGGCCAGGGAGAGAGCCTCACGCAACAGGAGGTCTGGCGGGCGTTGCGCAAGGGCGAGTCGTTCATCGAGCGGGGCGGGCGGACGTTGCTGCTGGACCGGCGCGCCATTGAGTCGATGCATAAGGTGTTCGAGGATTGCGCGTCGGGCGAAGGGCAGTGCAGCGGGAGTTTCCGGCTGAGTGGCATCTATTCGGCCTATGTACAGGCTTCGATCGATGCCTTGGACGGCGTGGATGTCGAAAGTTCGGAGCACTGGCGGACGCGGGCCGAGTCGCTGAATCGTTCCGGCCGCCATCCGGAGGTCGCATTGCCCGCCACGCTCGCGGCGGCGCTGCGCGACTATCAGAAGGAGGGCGTGAACTGGCTGCGCTTTCTGGAGAACCATGGCCTGGGCGGCATTCTGGCGGACGAAATGGGGCTGGGCAAAACGCTCCAGACGCTCGCGTGGTTGCAGGGCAAGCGGACGCAGCCCGAGGTGCAGGGCAAGCCGGCGCTGATTGTGTGCCCCACGAGCCTGGTGGAGAACTGGGCGGAAGAGGCGCAGCGCTGGGTGCCGGATTCGAGCGTGTTGCTGCTCTCCGGCGCCGAGCGGCACGAGCGGTGGGCGGAGGTGGAGGCGGCCGACCTGGTGGTGACCTCGTATGCCCTGATCCGACGCGACATCGACCGATATCGGGGCATCGAATTTTCGGCGGCGGTGCTCGACGAGGCGCAGCATATCAAGAACCACTCGACGCTGAACGCAAAGGCGGCCAAGCAACTGCGCGCGCGGAACCGGCTGGTGCTGACCGGAACGCCGATCGAGAACAGTGTGGCCGATCTCTGGTCGATCATGGATTTTCTGATGCCGGGCTATCTCGGCCCGAACGATACCTTTCGGCAAGGCTATGAACTGCCGATCGCCCGCGGCGGGGAGGAGGCGGAAGCGGCGCAGGCGCGGCTGCGCCGCAAGCTGCAACCGTTTCTGCTACGGCGCCTGAAACGCGATGTGGCCAAAGAACTGCCACCGAAGATTGAGCGGATCGGATGGTGCACGCTGACGCCCGACCAGCGGGTGGTGTATGAGGAGCTGCTCCAGGCGTCGCAACGGCGCTTGGCCGACCTCGTGAGTAAGCAGGGCTTCAATAAGTCGCGGATGGAGATTCTGACCACGTTGCTGCGGCTGCGTCAGCTCAGTTGTCACCTCGATCTGCTCAAGCTGCCCGATCTCAAGGCGGAGGAGCCGTCCGGTAAGCTGAACATGTTCACGGAGCTGCTGGATGAAGCGCTCGACGGCGGCCATCGCCTGCTGGTGTTCAGTCAGTTCGTCTCGATGCTGAAGATTCTCCGTACGCATCTGGACGGGGCGGGCATCGACTACTGCTATCTCGATGGCTCCACAAAGAACCGGATGGACGAAGTTCGCCGCTTTAACGGGAGCCGGAACATCCCCGCGTTTCTGGTCAGCTTGAAAGCGGGCGGAACAGGGTTGAATCTGACGGGTGCGGACATGGTGATTCATTTTGACCCGTGGTGGAATCCGGCGGTGGAGGATCAGGCCACGGATCGGGCTTATCGGATTGGGCAGAAGCGCACCGTTTACAGCGTGAAACTGATTACGCGCGGCACGGTGGAAGAGAAGGTGCTGGCGTTGCAGCGCAAGAAGCGCGCGGTCATCGACGCCACGTTGGGCGCCGACGAGCAGGTGATGGAGAAGATGGAATGGGATGACATCCGCGAGATTCTGGATATGAAGTAGGGGCCGTGCGTCCGGAAGGGAATCGGAAATGAGAGAGCGGGAACTGGAGGTGTACTGCCGTGCGTTGCGGCAATTGCATGACCTGCAATTGCGCCATCATGTGACGTACCAGGCGCAATGCAGCGACTACCTGGAGGTCGGCTGCTCGGTCTTTGGCATGCAGACCGGGATCGTGAGTCGCGTCGAGCAGGGCATGTATCACATCGACGCCGTACGTTCGCCGTCGCCCCGCTTTCGGATGGGTCAGTCCTTTCCGGTGGCTGACACGATCTGCGACCGGGTCATGCGCGAGGGTGGCCCCCTGGCGATCGAGGACCTGGGCAATGACCCGGACTGGGCCCGGCATCCGGCGTACAGCGAGTTACAGGTCCGTTCCTATATCGGTGCACCGATCGCCCTTCGGGACCGCGTCTATGGCACGTTGAATTTTTCGTCGACAGAGCCCCGCAAGAGAGCGTTCGCGGAATTCGAGATCGAGATCCTCGAT
>SLOV01000008.1 GCA_007132345.1 Kiritimatiellia bacterium | reverse complement strand
GGAGTCGATGCCTACGAAAACCAGTTCAAGGAAAAGCGCATGCGATCCATTATAAGTGTTGCAAAGCAAATGGGTTATGCAGTCACGCCTATCGAGACCACAGCTTGAAGTTACAGGTTAGGCGCTTGTGGGCTTCGTTTGGACGGGCAGTCCTGCCGGACATGCCCATCCTCCAGCTTCGGGAGCTGCGCACCTGGACGATTCCTGGCCGTTTCACCGAATCCACCCATGTTCTCAAAGAAGTCCCAGCCCCGGGGGGCTTCGAATTCGAAATCGGAGCGGCTCGGCTTCCCGAGCCGGGGTCTGACCTGCTATTTCCGCACCGCTTCGGTGCTCTGACGGCATGAATTCTCGGAATTGAGAAGGCGAGGGGCGGGGGACTCGGGCGCGGGTTTGGAGGGGGCCGAATTTTTTTTGTAAATGGAGTTGACTGGTAACCCGCTTTCACTATGGTAGCCGCCTGTTTTGAGAGGACTGGCACGGAGGCCGTGGTGCATCTGACGCCCGTTCGACCAGGCTTGGAGAGTGAGCGGATCAATCGTTCCCCATTCGAAACCGGCGTTTGCCGGATTGAACGGTGGGCGGGAGGATTGATTCGTCTTTTTCTATCCGACCGCGGTCGGCGCGGCGGCGGAGCCGGTGCATAAAGGTGTCAGTCCTTGAGCACACGAGACGAAGGAGTGAGCCGGGGTCGCGCGTCGATGCGGGCTGAAATGCGGAGGCGGAGAGCAGAGCGAAAGAGCAGGCCCACGTAGCTCAGTTGGTAGAGCACTTCCTTGGTAAGGAAGAGGTCAGCGGTTCAAATCCGCTCGTGGGCTCCAGATTTTTTATGGCGCCGGTCGGTCGACGGGATCCATCGGAACCGAACATGAGAGTGAGCTAGGAGGATAGAATGGCTAAAGCACAATTCGAACGTACAAAACCGCACGTGAACGTCGGAACGATCGGCCACGTGGACCATGGAAAGACCACGCTGACGGCGGCCATCACACGCGTGCAGTCGCTGAAGGGCATGAGCAACTTCGTCGGTTACGACGAGGTGGCCAAGGCGTCCGAGTCGCAGGGGCGTCGCGACCCGACGAAGATCCTGACGATTGCGATCTCGCACGTGGAATACGAGTCCGATGCGCGTCACTATGCGCACGTCGACTGCCCAGGGCACGCGGACTATGTGAAGAACATGATCACCGGTGCGGCGCAGATGGACGGCGCGGTGCTGGTGGTGAGCGCCGCGGATGGGCCGATGCCGCAGACGCGCGAGCACATCCTGCTGGCGCGCCAGGTGGGCGTGCCCCGTATTGTGGTCTTCCTGAACAAGGTGGACACGGTGGACGACCCGGAGCTGCTCGACCTGGTGGAACTGGAAGTGCGCGAGTTGCTCTCCAAGTACGATTTCCCCGGCGACGATTGCCCGGTCGTGCGCGGTTCGGCGCTGGGCGCGTTGAAGGCGGAATCGCCGGACGCACCCGAGGCCGCCTGCATCCAGGAGCTTCTCGATGCGCTGGACGCTTACATCCCCGAGCCGGTCCGCGAAATCGACCAGCCGTTCCTGATGCCGATTGAAGACGTGTTCTCGATCGAAGGTCGTGGCACGGTGGTGACGGGTCGCGTGGAGCGCGGTATCGTGAAGGTTGGCGACGAAATCGAAATCGTCGGCATTCGCGACACCAAGAAGACCACGGTGACGGGTGTGGAGATGTTCCGCAAGATTCTCGACCAGGGCCAGGCCGGCGACAACGTCGGGTGCCTGCTCCGCGGCTTGAAGAAAGAGGATGTGGAGCGCGGTCAGGTGCTGGCCAAGCCGGGATCGATTACACCGCACACGGATTTCGACGCGGAGCTGTACGTGCTGAGCAAGGAAGAAGGGGGGCGTCACACGCCTTTCTTTAAGGGCTATCGTCCTCAATTCTATTTCCGCACGACGGACGTGACGGGCGACATTGACCTGCCTGAAGGGGTGGAGATGGTGATGCCCGGCGACAACATCCAGTTGAAGGTTCGTCTGATCACCCCGATCGCGATGGAGAAGCACATGCGCTTCGCGATTCGCGAAGGGGGCCGGACGGTCGGCGCGGGCCGGGTCACGGAAATCATCAAGTAACGGCAGTATTGTGGCGCCGGGCGCTACCCGGCGGGAGCTTTCTGCCCGGCACGTCGAACGCGTGCCGGGCGGTAAGGGTCGGATGGTGTGCGGCCGCAGGCACTTTCCGCAGGCCAGTAGCTCAACTGGCAGAGCGCCGGTCTCCAAAACCGGAGGTTGGGGGTTCGATTCCCTCCTGGCCTGCCAGCAGTGCGGTGGATTGCGGTGGAATAGAACGATATGGCGATTTCGAATAAGCTAACCGGGTTCAAGTCGTTTTTCGACGAGGTCAAGGTCGAGCTCAAGAAGTGTGCGTGGCCGACCAAGCCGGAGCTGATGGAGTCGACGGTGGTGGTGATCGTGGCCAGCTTCCTTCTGGGCGCGTTCGTGGGGCTGAGCGATTTCGGTCTGGCTATGTTCCTGCGCACGATCATTCGGTAAAGCAGTTGGAAGCGGCGGGATCCATGGAAAAGCAGTGGTTTGTTTTACATACGCTCTCCGGCCAGGAGTTGAAGGTCAAAGAGGGCATTGAGCGCCGGGCCAAGCTCGAAGAGCTGGAGGACCTGGTCGGCGAGGTGTTGGTGCCCACCGAGAAGGTCTCGGAGGTGCGCCAGGGCAAGAAGACGACCACGACCCGGAAGTTCTATCCGGGGTATGTGCTGGTGAACATGTGCCTGTATGACGCCGAGAAGAACCTGGTGGACCGCACCTGGTACTTCACGCAGCAGATTCCGGGCATTATCGGGTTCGTCGGCGGGGAGCAACCCGTGCCCCTGCGGCCGGACGAAGTAGACAGCATTCTGAATCAGATTGAAGACAAGAAAGAGAAGGTGGCGCCCAAGGTGCAGTTCACCGCGGGCGAAACGGTGAAAATTACGGACGGACCCTTCCTGAACTTCAATGGCGTGATTGAGGAAGTGGACCCGAGCCGGGGCAAATTGAAAGTGTCGGTTTCGATCTTCGGGCGCAACGCGCCGGTGGAGCTGGAATACTGGCAGGTGGAGCGCGAGTAGCAAGAGGGCAAGCGGGCATGGCCAAGAAGATTACAGGTTATATCAAATTGCAGATTCCGGCCGGGCAGGCCAACCCGGCGCCGCCGGTGGGTCCTGCGCTGGGTCAGCATGGTGTCAACATCATGGCGTTCTGCAAGGAGTACAACGCGGCAACGCAGAGTCAGGCCGGCATGGTGGTGCCGGTGGTGATCACGGTTTATCAGGACAAGTCGTTTTCGTTCGTTCTCAAGAGTCCGCCTGCCTCTGTCTTGCTGAAGAAGGCGGCCGGGCTGGCGAAGGGCTCCGGCGTGCCGAACCGGGACAAGGTCGGGAAGGTGACCCGCGCGCAGTTGGAGGAGATTGCGACGGTCAAGAAGCAGGATTTAAATGCACGCGACATGGAGCAGGCCATCAAGCTGATTGCCGGCACCGCGCGTAGCATGGGTATTGAGGTGGAATGAGATGGCGAAGCACGGAAAAAAGCTGACGGCGGTGATGGAGAAGGTGGATCGCGCGCAGACGTACGAGCTGCGCGATGCGCTGGCGCTGCTGGTCGAGAACAAGGTGGCGAAGTTCGACGAGACGGCCGAGATCGCGTTCCGCCTCGGCGTTGACCCAACCAAGTCTGACCAGATGGTACGCGGCACGGTGTCGTTACCGCACGGGACGGGCAAGGAGGTCCGCATTCTGGTCTTTGCGGAAGGCGCGGCGGCCGATGCGGCCCGCGAAGCAGGCGCCAACGAGGTGGGCTTCGAGGACCTGATCAAGCGGGTCCAGGGGGGCTACACGGATTTCGATGTGGTCATCGCCACGCCGGACGCGATGAAGGAAGTGCGAAAGCTGGGGCGCGTGCTCGGCCCGCGTGGGCTGATGCCGAACCCGAAGACGGGTACGGTGACCGACGATACGGCGACCGCAGTGCAGCAGTTCAAGGCAGGCCGGGTGGAGTTCAAGATGGACCGCCACGGCAATGTGAACGTCCCGTTCGGCAAGCTCTCTTTTGGTGTGGAGATGTTGAACGACAACTGCGAGGCGGTCGTGGCGGCGTTGCGCGGTGCAAGGCCCAGCTCGGCGAAGGGCGCTTTTCTGCGCCGCTGCACGGTGAGTTCCACGATGGGGATCGGGCTTCGAGTGAATGTGCGGGACCACGCCGCCTGAAAGGGATGAGGTAGATCATGAGACCCGAAAAGGAATCGATCGCGAACGAGCTGCGCACGGCGCTGAAAGAGTCGGAATTCTGTATTGTGACCGACTATGTCGGGCTGCCGGTCAGCAAGACGGAGGAGCTGCGGAAGCGGCTGCACGAAAACAGCGCACGACTCCTGATTGTGCGCAACCGGATTCTGGCGCTGGTGGCGAAGGAGCAGGGGCTGGAAGGGTTGACCCCTTCGTTGACGGGGCCGACGGCGATTGTCCTGGGTACCGAAGACGTTGTGGGCACGTCGAAGACCCTCAAGGCCTTTATCAAGGAATTTGAAAAGCCCGTCATCAAGATGGGCGCATTGGAAGGCCGGGTGCTGTCGGCAGACGACATCTCGGACCTGGCATCTCTGCCGGCCCGGGAGCAGTTGCTGGGGATGCTGGTGGGCACGCTGGCCGCGCCGATGACGCAATTGGTGGGCGTAATGCAACAGAAGGTGGCCAGCCTGGTCTACGTGTTGAACGCCGTGAAGGAAAAGAAAGAGAAACAGGGCTGACCTGAAATTTGGGCAAGCTACAGACGGAGGAAGAGCAAATGGCAGATGAAGCACAAGCTGTAGAGAGCGAAGTGAAGCTGGAAGGTAAAATGGCGGAGTTCGTCGAGTGGGTGGAGGGCATTTCGGTGCTCGAGCTTTCCCAGCTCGTGAAGGCGCTGGAAGACCGGTTGGGTGTCAGCGCGGCTGCGCCGATGGCGATGATGGCGGCCCCGGCGGGCGGTGGCGCGGATGCGGCCCCGGTCGAAGAGAAGACGTCCTTCGATGTGGTGCTGACCGAGGCGGGCAGCCAGAAGATTCAGGTGATTAAGGAGATTCGTGCTCTGACCACCCTGGGTCTGAAGGAAGCCAAGGATCTCGTCGAGAGCGCACCGAAGGCCGTGAAGGAAGGCGTTACCAAGGAAGAAGCCGAAGAGGCGAAGACGAAACTCGAGGCGGCGGGCGCCAAGGTTGAAATTAAGTGAGGTGCGGGTCCTTGACCCGTTCTTCACCCTTAATGTGGTCGGATGGTATGGCCGGGGGTGCTGAACGCGCCCCCGGTTCAACTCATTTTCGGAAGGTGCGGCATGGCTGAGCGAACCAATTTCGGTAAACTGGTCGACGTGATCGAGCCGCCTGACCTGATTCGTATCCAGACGAAGTCTTTTGTCGAGTTCCTGCAACTCGACGTGGCGCCGTCGAAGCGAACCAGCGTGGGGCTGCAAGCGGTCTTTAAGGAAGTCTTCCCGATCGAGAGTTACGACGGGCAGTTTACGCTCGATTTCGTCAAGTACGAGATCGTGATGCCGAAGCTGTCTGCCGTGGACTGTCTGCGCGAGGGCCAGTCCTATTCCGCGCAACTCTACGTGACGTTCCGCCTCAGCGAAGGCGAGGAATCGCGCGACGAAGACGTCTATATGGGCGAAATGCCGCTCATGACCCGGTCCGGTACGTTTGTCATCAACGGCGCGGAGCGAATCATCGTCAGCCAGCTCCACCGCTCGCCGGGCATCTGCTACGAGCAGAACGTGCATGCGAACGGTTCGCTACTCTACTCGTTCCGGATCATTCCGGATCGCGGTTCGTGGATGGAAGTGCAGTTTGACACCTCCGAATTGATGCACATCTATCTGGACCGCACGCGTCGGCGACGCAAGTTTCTCGCTTCCACCTTCCTGCGGGCACTGGGCTACGGCACCGACGAAGAGCTGGTGCAGCTCTTCTACACCTTTGGCACCCTGAAGCTCTCGGGGCGGCTCGACGCCGCCAAGCTGGAGAATCGCGTGCTAAAGGAGGATGTGATCGATGCCGATGCGCAGGCCATTCTGGCCCGCAAGTACGATGCGCTGACCGAGGACCTGGTGGCGCAGATCAAGGCGGCCGGCTATGCTTCTGTCGAGGTCATCGATGTCTCCTGGGACAGCGGCTTGATGCTCAAGACGATTCAGAAGGACCCGACGTCGTCGTACGAAGATGCGCTGAAGGATGTTTATCATAAGCTGCGCCCCGGCGATCCGCCGACGGTGTCGAATGCCAAGCAGATGTTGAAGCGCCTCTTCTTCGATCCGCGCCGCTACGATCTCGGGCGGGTGGGCCGCTATAAGATTCAGCAGAAGCTGGGTCTGGACAAGAAAGACGAGACGCGCACGCTTCGCGAAGACGATCTGATCACGGCGATCAAGTATTTGATCCGTCTGAAGCGTGGCGAGGGATCGGTCGACGATATCGACCATCTCGGCAGCCGCCGCGTGCGGACGGTTGGCGAGTTGCTGGAGAACCAGTGCCGGGTCGGGCTGGCCCGGACCGAGCGGCTGGTGAAGGAACGCATGACGCTCTTCGATCCGGCCGTGGAGAAGTTGACGCCGCAGAAGCTGGTGAATCCGAAGGCCCTTTCGGCGGTGATCCGCGACTTCTTCGGGCGCAGCCAGCTCAGCCAGTTTATGGACCAGACGAACCCGCTGAGTGAATTGACGCACAAGCGCCGCCTCAGCGCCCTGGGCCCCGGCGGGTTGAGCCGGGAGCGCGCCGGTTTCGAAGTTCGCGACGTGCACAGCAGTCACTATGGCCGCATCTGTCCGATCGAAACCCCGGAAGGTCCGAACATCGGGTTGATCTCCTCGTTGAGCATGTATGCCCGCGTGAACGATTTCGGTTTTATCGAAACCCCATACCGCAAGGTGAACAACGGCCGTGTAACCAAAGAAGTGATCTACCTCTCCGCCGACGAGGACGAGCAGTATGTGATTGCGCAGGCGAACGCCCCGATCGACGAGAAGGGCAACTTCCTCAATCCGCTGGTCTCGGTCCGCTGCCGCGGCGACTTCCTGGAAGTGGCCCCGGACCGGATCGAGTACATGGATTTGTCGCCCAAGCAGCTTGTCAGCGTGGCCGCGGGCCTGATTCCGTTCCTGGAGCACGACGATGCGAACCGGGCGTTGATGGGTTCCAACATGCAGCGCCAGGCCGTTCCGTTGATGGTTGCCGAGCGTCCGTTCGTCGCGACAGGCGTTGAAGGGCGCGTCGCGGAGGATTCCTGCGTGATGGTCGTCGCGACGCACCCCGGCGTGGTGGCCTATGTGGACGCCGAGAAGATCGTGGTGTCGAAGGACGGCACGATGCCGGTGAAGAAGACGGCGGCGGCAGACTATCAGGTGTACGACCTGCGGAAGTTCATGCGCTCCAACGCGGGCACCTGCTTCAACCAGAAGCCGGTCGTTCGTAAAGGGCAGAAGGTCAAAGAGGGCACGGTGCTGGCGGACGGCCCGGCCACCGATCAAGGCGAACTGGCGCTGGGTCGCAATGTGCTCGTGGCGTTCATGCCGTGGTGCGGATACAATTTCGAGGACGCGATTCTCATCAGCGAAAAGCTGGTGCGCGAGGACGTCTATACCTCGCTGCACATCGAGGATTTCGAGTGCGGTGCGCGGGACACGAAGCTGGGGCCCGAAGAGATCACGCGCGATATTCCCAACGTGGGCGAAGAGGCGCTGATGAACCTGGGCCACGACGGCGTGGTCCGTGTGGGCGCCGAAGTGAATCCGGGCGACATTCTCGTGGGCAAGATTACGCCCAAGAGCGAAACGGAGCTGGCGCCGGAAGAGCGGTTGCTTCGCGCGATCTTCGGAGAGAAGGCGGCGGACGTGCGGGATACCTCCCTCCGCGTGCCGAGCGGCACGCGCGGCATTGTCATGGATGTGAAGGTGTCAGCCCGTAAGGAAGTGCAGCGGACCAAAATGACGTCGGCCGAGCGGAAGAAGCAGGCCAAGCAGTTCGAGGAAGAGCACAAGGCGAAGTGGGACAGTCTCACGGAGGACTTGACCGAGTCGCTGAGCAACATTCTGCTGGGTGAGAAGATTCCCCTCGATGTGGTGAATGTGCAGACGGGCGAGATCATCATTCCCGCCAACCGCAAGATCACCAAAACGCTGCTGCGCAAGCTGGCGGCCAGCTACAAGCATATCGAGATCGATCCCAGTCCGATCCAGATCAAGATTCAGCAGATCCTCGACGAGTACAGCGGCAAGTTCGACGAGATCGAGTCGGAGTTCGAGCGTCAGAAGGACCTTGTGGAGAGCGGCGACGAGATCGATTCCGGCATCATCAAGCAGGTGAAGGTCTATGTGGCCAGCAAGAAGAAGCTGGCGGTCGGCGACAAGATGGCGGGACGCCACGGGAACAAGGGCGTGATTGCGCGGATTGTGCCGGAGGAAGACATGCCGTTCATGGAAGACGGCACGCCGGTCGAGATTGTGCTGAACCCGCTGGGAGTGCCTTCCCGCATGAACGTGGGGCAGGTGCTCGAAACGCACCTTGGCATTGCGTGCAAGGTACTCGGCTTCCATGCGGCCACGCCGGTTTTCGACGGCATCTCCGAGAAACGGATTCGCGAGATGTTGCAGGAGGCCGGTCTGCCGGAAGACGGCAAGATGCAATTGTACGACGGACGCACGGGCGAGCGTTTCGACCAGAAGACGGTTGTTGGCTATATCTACATGCTCAAGCTGCACCACCTGGTGAGCGAAAAAATTCATGCCCGTGCCGTGGGCCCCTACTCCCTGGTGACGCAGCAGCCGCTGGGCGGCAAGGCGCAGTATGGCGGTCAGCGCTTCGGGGAGATGGAGGTCTGGGCGCTGGAGGCCTATGGCGCCGCGTATGCCCTGCAGGAGCTCTTGACCGTGAAGAGCGACGATGTCCAGGGCCGCACGCGGATTTACGAGTCGATCGTGAAAGGCGTCAACACGCTGGAGGCCGGGATGCCCGAGTCTTTCAACGTGCTCATGAAGGAAATGCAGAGTCTGGCTCTCGATATTCGTGTGAAGAGCCAGAACCAAGAAGGTCTGTCCGGCCGTTAAGCGTAGTTCGATTTGGAGGAGTCTTGTGGACCTGAATAACCCCCTAGCCGTTCTGAGCGAAAACGAAGAAGCATTCGATTTCGCCAGCATCTCTCTCGCTTCGCCGGAGTCCATTCGTTCCTGGAGCCATGGCGAGGTACGCAACCCGGAAACGATCAATTATCGCACCTTCAAGCCGGAAAAAGGCGGCCTGTTCTGCGAGCGGATCTTCGGACCGACAAAGGACTGGGAGTGCAGTTGTGGAAAGTATAAGCGGATCAAGCACAAAGGCGTGATCTGCGACCGCTGCGGCGTCGAGGTGACCCTGTCCCGCGTGCGTCGCGACCGGATGGGCCACATTGAGTTGGCCGTTCCGGTCTCCCATATCTGGTTCTTCAAGTGTACGCCGAGCCGGATGGGCCTGGTGCTCGACATGACGGCCCGGAACCTGGAACGGGTGCTCTATTACGAAGACTACATCGTGATTGATCCGGGCGACACGCCATTGCAGGAGAAGCAGCTCCTCAACGAAATGGAATATCGCGATGCCCAGGATAAGTATGGCGACGGCTTTGTCGCCAAGATGGGTGCGGAGGGCGTGCGGGAACTGATGTCGCGGTTGAATCTGGAGGAGACCCTCCAGCAACTCGACGAGGAGATGCACAATACCAAGAGCAAGCAGACCCGGAAGAAGCTGACGAAGCGGATGAAGGTGCTGGAGGGCTTCCGCAACAGCAACACGCGCCCGGAATGGATGATTCTGGAAATGCTGCCGGTCATTCCGCCGGACCTGCGCCCGCTGGTTCCGCTGGAGGGTGGGCGCTTCGCCACCTCCGACCTGAACGACCTCTATCGCCGCGTCATCAACCGCAATAACCGATTGAAGAATCTGCTGTTGCTGAAGACGCCGGACGTGATCATCCGGAACGAAAAGCGGATGCTGCAGGAGGCGGTGGACGCGCTCTTCGACAACGGGCGGCATGGCCGCGCCGTGACGGGGGCGGGGAATCGCCCGCTTAAGTCGTTGAGCGACATGCTGCGCGGGAAGCAGGGAAGGTTCCGCCAGAACCTGCTGGGCAAACGCGTCGACTATTCCGGCCGCTCGGTGATTGTCATCGGGCCCGACCTGAAGTTGAACCAGTGCGGCCTGCCGAAAAAGATGGCCCTGGTGCTTTTCGAGCCGTTCATTATCCGGCGGCTCAAGGAGCTGGGCATTGTGCATACGGTGCGGAGCGCCAAGAAACTGATCGAGCGCGAGGCGGACGAGGTCTGGGACATTCTCGAAGAAGTGACAAAGGGTCACACCGTGATGTTGAACCGGGCGCCGACGCTGCACCGCCTGAGTGTGCAGTCGTTCGAGCCGGTCCTGATCGAGGGCGAGGCCATCCGGGTGCACCCGCTGGTTTGCACCGCCTACAACGCGGACTTCGACGGCGACCAGATGGCCGTGCACGTGCCGCTTTCGATCGAGGCGCAGCTCGAATCGCGCCTGCTGATGCTGGCGCCGAACAACATCTTTTCCCCGAGCAGCGGCAAGCCGATCACCAGCCCGTCGCAGGATATCGCGCTGGGCTGCTATTACGTGACGAGCGAGTCGCAGCGGGACCGGATTGGAAGCCGCCGGCGTCGCAAGGACGATGGCGAAATCGAGCATCTTCCCATCATGGGCGACACGTTTGAGGTGCACACCGCCTTCGACGAAGGCGCGGTTTCGTTGCAGTCGCGCATCCGCTATCGCAATCCGGATTACCAGCGGGAAACCCATTATGGCGATGCCCGGAATTCCGTCATTACCACGACGGTGGGGCGGGTCTTCTTCAACGAAATCTGGCCGGACGATATCGGCTTTGTGAACCAGACGGTGACCAAGAAGCGGCTCGAGCAGATGATCCGCCTCTGCTACAATGTAGCGGGCCACGACGAGACGGTGCGGGCGTTGGACCGGTTGAAGATGCTCGGCTTCGAGCAGGCCACGCTGGCCGGCATTTCCATCGGGGTGGTGGACATGATCATTCCCCAGGAGAAAGGGGAGGTCATCAAAGAGGCCCGCGACCGGATCAAGGAAGTGGACGGTCAGTACCGGAAGGGCGTCATCACCGACGGCGAGCGGTACAACAAGATCATCGATATCTGGACGCATGCCACCGAAGAAATCTCGAACGTCATGTTCCGGGCCCTGGAGTACAACGAAGAGAAGGACCACATCAATCCGGTGTACATCATGGTCGACTCCGGGGCGCGCGGTCAGAAGCAGCAGATCCGCCAGTTGGCGGGGATGCGCGGACTGATGGCCAAGCCGTCGGGAGAGATTATCGAGCGCCCGATTCTTTCCAACTTCCGCGAAGGGTTGACCGTGCTGGAGTACTTCATCAGCACGCACGGCGCGCGGAAGGGCCTGGCCGACACGGCGCTCAAGACCGCCGACTCGGGCTACCTGACGCGCAAGCTCGTCGACGTGTCGCAAGACGTCATCATCTTCGAGCAGGACTGCAACACCCTCAACGGCATTGAGGTCAGCGCGATCTACGAAGGCGACGAGGAGTTGGTGCCGTTGGCCACACGCATCCTTGGCCGGACGGCGGTGGACGACATCTATGACCCGCGCACGAAGGAGCTGATTGTTGCCGCCGGGCAGGATATCGACGAACGGGCCACGCAGGTGATCGCGCAAACCGCGCTGGAGACGGTGCGGATCCGCAGCGTGTTGACGTGCGAATCCCGCTTTGGGGTTTGCGCCAAGTGTTACGGGCGCAACCTCGCGGATGGCGAACCGATCCAGTTAGGCGAAGCGGCCGGCATCATTGCTGCGCAGTCGATCGGCGAGCCGGGCACCCAGTTGACGATGCGTACCTTCCACATCGGCGGGACGGCGAGTTCGGTCTTTAAGCAGCCGCAGATCGTGGCGAAGCATGACGGTATCGTGCGCTATCAGGACATGCGTATTGTCAAGGCGCAGGACGGCAGCAATGTGGTCTTGAACAAGAACGGCGTCTTGAGCGTGTACGATACGGACGGCCGCGAAATCGAGCGGCATAGCCCGGTGATCGGCGCGGTGATCTCCATTGAAGACGGGGCCATGGTGAAGAAGGGGACCAGCTTCGTGAAGTGGGATCCCTACAGCGTGCCGATTCTTGCGGAGCAGTCTGGCCGTGTGGAGTTCCACGACTTCATCGAGGGCGTAACCATGCGCCGCGAGATGGACGAGGTGACCGGCGTGGAGGGTACGGTGGTGCTGGAGCACAAGCAGGACCTGCACCCGCAGATTGTGATGCGCAATGCGGAGAGCAATGCGGTGCTCGCCTACTATGCGATTCCGGCCGGTGCCCACGTGATGGTGAAGGACGAAACGCAGATCGAAGCCGGCGCCATGCTGGCGAAGACGCCGCGCAAGGTGGTGCGGACCAAGGATATTACCGGTGGTCTGCCGCGCGTGGCGGAGCTGTTCGAGGCGCGCCGCCCGAAAGACGCGGCGGAGATCGCCAAGATCGATGGCGTGGTCGAGTTCGCGGGCAGCTCGCGCGGCAAGCGGAAGCTGATCGTGCGCGATACAACGACCGGCGAGGAGGAGGAACACCTGGTTCCGATGGCCAAGCATGTGGTGGTGTATCAGGGCGACGCGGTGAAGAAGGGGCAGCAGCTCACGGAAGGTCCGGTCGTGCCGCAGGAAATTCTCGAGGTATGCGGTCCGCAGGAATTGCAGGAATATCTCGTGAACGAGGTGCAGGAGGTCTACCGGCTGCAAGGCGTGGAGATCAACGACAAGCACATCGAGATCATCGTTCGCCAGATGCTGCGTAAGGTGCGAATTACCGAACCGGGCGATACGGATTTCCTCTGGGGCGAGCAGGTGGAACGGCAGGCGTTCCTGGATGTGAACGTGAAGGCCCGCGAGGAGGGCAAGCGTCCGGCGGAGGCGTCGCCGGTGCTTCTCGGCATCACGAAGGCGTCGCTGGAGACGGAGAGCTTCATTTCCGCGGCTTCTTTCCAGGACACGACACGCGTGTTGACCGATGCCGCGACCCTGGGCCGGGTGGACCATCTGCGCGGGTTCAAGGAGAACGTGATCATGGGGCATTTGATCCCTGCCGGAACGGGGTTCCCGATGTATCGCGACATTAAGCTGGTGCCGCTGGTGGAGCCGGTGGCGCCCGATCCACTCATGGGAGAAGAATTGCTGGAACCGCGTCTTTGACCGCTTGCCAGCGGGCGGCCGGTTCTGCTAGGTTCCCGCCCCTTTACGGAAACGAAGAAGGAAACGATGGTATGCCGACGATTAATCAATTGGTGAAGAAGGGCCGCAGCACGCCCCGCAAGAAGAGCAAGTCGCGAGCGCTCGAAGAGTGTCCGCAGCGGCGCGGCGTTTGTCTGCAAGTGAAGACGCAGACGCCCAAGAAGCCGAACTCTGCGTTGCGGAAGATTGCCCGTGTGCGCTTGACGAACGGGGAGGAAGTCACGGCCTACATCGGCGGCGAAGGCCACAACCTGCAGGAGCACAGCATGGTGCTGGTGCGGGGCGGCCGCGTGAAGGACCTGCCGGGCGTGCGGTATCACATCGTACGCGGAACCCTGGACTGCCAGGGCGTTGACAAGCGGCGTCGTGGCCGCTCGAAGTATGGCGCAAAGAAACCGAAGAAGGGCTAAAGAGCATGTCAAGGCGACGACGACCCGAACGACGGCCGGTGATTCCAGATGGTCGCTACCAGAGCGACGTGGTGACCCTGCTGATTAACGTGATCATGGAACGCGGCAAAAAGTCGACCGCGGAGCGAATTGTGTATGGGGCTCTGGATCATGTGGCCAAGGTGGAGGAGACGGACGAGCCGGATCGCGTGCTGCATGACGCGGTACGCAACGTGAGCCCGCGGCTCGAAGTAAAGTCGCGGCGCGTCGGTGGCGCCACCTATCAGGTGCCGATCGAGGTGAGCGGCGGCCGGCAATTGTCGCTGGCCCTGCGCTGGCTCACCGGGTTCGCCCGCTCGAAGCGGGGTGTGCCGATGTCTCGCGCCCTCGCGCAGGAAATTCTCGATGCGAGCAAGGGGCAAGGGTCAGCCATTAAAAAGAGGGACGATACCCACAAGATGGCACAGGCCAACCGTGCATTCGCGCACTATCGCTGGTAATCGTGAACAGATTTAGAAATGGAGCTTGCGGTGGAGACGTCGACAAAACGCGACTCGCACGCCCCCGCTTCGCCGAAACGCGAAGCGGAGGGGCGCCGGAGCGCTCTGTCTGACATCCGCAATATCGGCATCATTGCCCATATTGACGCCGGCAAGACGACCACCTCGGAGCGCATTCTTTTCTACAGCGGCCGGGTCCACCGCATGGGCGAGGTGCACGACGGCACCGCCGCGATGGACTGGATGGTGCAGGAGCAGGAACGCGGCATCACCATTACCAGCGCGGCCACGACCTGTTTCTGGCACGGCCGTCAGATCAACCTGATCGATACGCCTGGCCATGTCGATTTCACGGTGGAAGTCGAGCGCTCCCTGCGCGTACTCGACGGCGCGGTCGGCGTGTTCTGTGGGGTGGGCGGCGTACAGCCGCAGTCGGAGACGGTCTGGCGTCAGGCGAACAAGTATCACGTGCCGCGCCTGGCGTTCGTGAATAAACTCGATCGCAAAGGCGCGCAACTGGAGCGGGTCATCCGCGCCATGCACGAGGTGCTGGGGGCGAACGCCCACGCGATCCAGATCCCGATCGGTCAGGAAGAAGACTTTACGGGCGTGGTAGACCTGGTCCGCATGCGCCAGTTGAGTTTCGACGAAGCCTCGCAGGGGTCGACGGTGGTCGAGGGGGAGATTGCGCCGGAGCAT
>SLOV01000202.1 GCA_007132345.1 Kiritimatiellia bacterium | reverse complement strand
TAGCGTTTTCCGTCCCCTTTCACGCGTAGCACGGCAGTGCTGTAGGCCGAGACATCGATCTGGTCCATATAGCGTCGAACGGAAGAGAAGCCACCATTGTTTTCCAGCGATACATCGCCGGAGAACACGCCATGTCCTGCGTCGGAAATTGAAAAATGGCCCTGCGAGAGCCCGCCCATGACTCCATCGTCTTGAATAAACCAACCTTCGGCATCGGCCGGGCGGCTGAAATCGAAGAGGAGCAACACCCCGGCATCATCCATATCGGCTTCCGACGCTGAAGACTCGGTTTCCGCCGTGGCGCATATGGATAGCATGTTCAACCATGCCGCGGCACATATCGCCCATACGCAACCTTTCCATATCTTCATGACTCTATATCCTTCCTTCTTGAATTTGACAACTCGGGAGCGGCAATGTCCTAAAACGTGTCGTTCGAGCGGCCCGGTGCTTTCAAACCGATTCAGAAACAGTTACCATCGTTGCCTGGGCTTCTGGATTGCATCCTCCTGCGGCCTGCCTTATCCTCGCCCCGGTTGGCCCGGTTGTATCGGGCCGCGAACAAACTTGACCATGCCAAGCACCCGCCGACTTTTTACGCCCGCCGAAGCCACGCGCATGCTCCCACTCGTGCGCCGGATTGTTGAAGACATTCTCGCGACCGGCCGCGCCATGCGCGTGCACGCGGTGCGGCCTCGTCCGGAGCCGGAGCAGGTGGTGCTTTATGACCGTGAACTGGAGCGGCTGCGCGGCTTGATCCAGGAACTGGAGGGGCTCGGCTGCTCCTTTAAAGACTGGCGCTTTGACGTGGGCCTGGTCGATTTCCCCGCCCGCATCGACGGGAAGGACGTTCTACTCTGCTGGCGCAGCGACGAGCCGGCCATTCATTATTATCATGGACTCGAGGAAGGGTATGCGGGACGGAAACCGATTCCACCGCACCTTTTGTCGTTGAAAAGAGAAACCCAAACACAAGGAGAGAATCATGCCATTCGTTGAAATGCTTATGAAATCGGTGGGAGGCGACGCTGCCAGCCAAATGGCTGGGCTGCTGAATATCGACCCGGGCAAGGCCGCGCAGATTTTGCCCAAGGTCGCGCCGCTCATCATGGGCGGGCTGAAGAAACAGCAAAGCGAGCCGGGCGGCGAGGAGAAGGTGAACCAGTTGCTGTCGAAGTTCGGCGGCGCCTCCGCGCTGGACAATATCGGCGAGACCCTGCGCCAGCAGGCCACGGCACCCACCACGGATGCCACGCTGGATGGGGTCCTGGGCGATTCGGGCCCGAAAGCAGCCGAGATGTTGTCGAAGGACCTCGGCATCGATGCGGCGAGCGCGCAGCGTGCGATCCCGATGGTGGCCCCACTGGTTATGGGCGCGCTGGCCAAACTGCGTGATCAGGGCGGCGGCGGGCTCGGTGCCGTCACCAGCCTGCTCGACAAGGAAGGCAACGCGAATCTGCTCGGCAACCTCGGCAGCCTTTTCGGCGGGGGTGGCGGCGGCGCGCAGGGCGGTGGCGGCCTGTTGGGCAAGGCGCTGGGTTCCATGCTGAAAGGCGGCAAATAGCCGATCTATGTTCGACGTCCGAGAAAAGCCGAAGATGGTAGAACGGGCGCTGCTGGTCAGCGTCTTCTTCGGCAAGGAAAGTCGCCAGGAAGCCGAGGAACTCCTAACGGAGCTCGGCGACCTGGTGGACACCCTCGGCATTCCGATTGTCGATCGCATGGTGGTGAAGTCGGGCCGGCCCCATCCCGGCCTGCTGGTGGGCACCGGTAAAGCGGAGGAGATCTGCGCGCACGCCACGCAGCACAACGCGGACGTCATCATCTTCGACAACGAGCTCACGCCCGCACAGCAGCGCAAATGGGAGGGGCTCACGAAGAAGTGCGTCATCGACCGGCAGGAGGTGATTCTCGATATCTTTGCCCGCCGCGCCCATACCCGCGAGGCAACCCTACAGGTAGCGCTCGCGCGCATGGAGTATTCGCTGCCCCGCCTGACGCGCGCCTGGACACACCTGAGCCGGCAAAGCGGTGCGGGCGGCACCGGCGGACGCGGCGAGGGCGAGACCCAGCTCGAGACCGACCGCCGCATCGTGCGCCGGCGCATCGACCGCCTGAAGTCGGAGCTGGAACAGGTGAAGAAGCAGCGTGCCACCCGCCGGAAGCAGCGCACGCGTATTCCCCTGCCGGTGGCGGCGATCGTTGGCTACACCAACGCGGGAAAATCTTCGTTGCTCAAGGCGCTGACCCAGGCGGATGTCCTGGTGGAGGATAAACTCTTCGCCACGCTCGACACCACCACCCGCAAACTCGATCTGCCCAACGGCCAGGCCCTGCTGCTGACCGACACCGTCGGGTTCGTGCGTCGGCTCCCACACGACCTTGTGGAATCGTTCAAGGCCACGCTGGAGGAGTCGGTGCTCGCGGATTTTCTCGTGCATCTCCTCGATGCGAGCCACCCGCAGGTCTACGAGCTGCACGAAACCACCATGCAGGTGCTGAAAGAGATCGGCGCGGAGGAGAAACGCATCCTCACGGTCTTTAACAAGATCGATAAGCTGAGCGACCGGACGCCGCTCATTCATTTGCGCCGCAACTTTCCCGGCAGCACGTTTATCTCCATCAAGACCGGCGAGGGCCTTCCGGGCCTGGTGCATGCGTTTGCGGATCAACTCAACGATCAAGTGATACACTATCGGCTTGCCCTCCCCGCTAAACGCTCCGACCTGCTCTCCTTGCTGCACCGGACCGGGCGTGTGCTGGAGACGGAGTATCTGGACGATATGGTGCGTGTGGAAGCGGTGGCACCGGGCCGATTGCGCGGCCAGTTCGCCGAGTTTCTGCAGGCCGCGGAGGGCGCCACGAATAGCGACGCACGAGAGAAGGTCGAGGCCGAGACGGCGGACCGGTAAGGAAGCGAAACGGGAAGCGACGGATGACCATGAAAATACTGCTCTTTATTCTAATCATCGTTTTTCTCGGCATCAGCCTGCTGCTCTACTTCGAGTTGCGTGACGGCGGCGCGAGCCAGGAGAGTCTCAAGGCGTATCGAGCGGCGCTGGCCGACCTGAATGAGCGGGGGATCGGCGCGCCTGAGCCGGGCAGCGAAGCGGAGGCTGCCGCCATCGATCGTTTTTCGAGGCTCTTCGCCGATCTATCGGTGCCAAACGTGGATGCACTGATTGGGGAGGTCTATGCGGATTCCCTCTTCTTTAACGACACGGTGAAGACCATCGATCATCTGGCCGATCTACGCGCCTACATGCTGGCGACGGCGCAAAGCGTCGAGGCGTGCCGTGTGGAGATGCTCGACCAGGTCCGGTCCGGGGAGGACTTCTACTTTCGGTGGGAAATGGAGATTGTCTTCAAGGCGCTGCAGCCTGGGCTGGTCGACGTGACCCCGGGCATGACGCACATCCGCTTCGACGAGGAGGGCCGCGTGGTGCTGCATCAGGATTTCTGGGATCCGGCGCGCGGCATCTATGAGCACATCCCAGTGCTCGGCCCGATTCTGCGAAAGATCAAGGCGCGGCTGTGAGGGGAGTGGCGCTCTATTCTCGCACTCTTAACCGCCAATTCTTTCGCCATCCAACTGCTTTATCTGGGTTAAGTTCCACCCGAAATCGCACAAATTGACGAACGGAGCGGCTCGGCTCTCGACCGCCCGCCGTTTGCTGGCGGTTTCCGAGCCGGATTTGCCGAGGTTGTGACAACGCGTTCTGGATGGATGCTTGCCGGACGCGAAAGCGCGTCCGCTCCACCCAGAAATTGCGCAAATTGACGAACGGAGCGGCTCGGCTTTCCGAGCCGGATTCGCCGAGGTTGTAACAACGCGTCCTGGATTGAAGCTTGCCGGACGCGGAAGCGCGCCCGCTCCACCCAAAATCGCGCGAATCGACGCACGGAGCGGCTCGGCTTTCCGAGCCGTATTCGCCGAGGTTGTGACAACGCGTTCTGGATGGATGCTTGCCGGACGCGGAAGCGCGTCCGCTCCACCCGAAATTGTGCAAATCGATGAACGGAGCGGCTCGGCTTCTTGAGCCGGATTCACCCTTCAGCAAATGG
>SLOV01000353.1 GCA_007132345.1 Kiritimatiellia bacterium | reverse complement strand
TCGGGTTAGACTCCTCACCATTCGGCTGGAGAATCAGCCCGCTTCCTGGGCGCCTCAGGCCAGCTCGCTGCAAGACGCTGAAAATTCTTTCGGGTGATGGGGGGCGCGACGAACTCGCTGGTCATTTTTGAGGCAAGAAAGAAGAGGAGCGGCACCACCAGAATAAGACCGATGAGTACGAGCGGTTCACCAGCCGGACGCGTTGCCGCCAGCGAATCCTCGCCTTGCGCGAAGTATCGGATAACCAGCAGGAATGGAGTCATCAGAATGCCCAGGATGAAGCTGAACCAGAAGCACCGAAATAGGACTCTTACGCCAGTTTGCCACGCTTTGATCAGCCTCATCATGTTGAGCCTCCTTCTCCGTTCACCCCCCCCGCATCGAGCACCTTGCGCATCAGGCAAATCTCGATATCATAGCCCGCAAAGGGACGTTGCCCGTTCGTAACGAATGCATCTATCGTCTCACTCTTTGCCCACCTTGCTGGGCATCACGAGGGAGAAGAACGCAGCCACGATGGCCAGCGCGACGCCGCCCGCTACGCCGATGATACAGATGACGGTGGCCGCGACACCGCCGAGCCCCGCCGCTCCTGCCTTGCCGAGCACGACCCATGGCACTCCGATTGCGATGGCGGTGCCTGCGGTCACGCCCAGGAATCCCATTCGCTTGTCCGACCCGAATTCCACGTGGTTCGTCATATCGCACTCCTTTGTTTGTTGTATTTCAGATTCTATCCGATTCATTGCGCTGTGTCACGTGGTGGAATGTGGTGCACGTAGCCGCCTTCGCTAGAAGGTGGCCTAAGCAACACTGAAGCCACTGACTCCACACCGGAGCGGGCGCGGCTACGTTTCAGAGAAGACCCTGTCGGAGTTACTACAGAGGCCCATTGGGTGCCAAAACCTATAATCCCAGCGTCTGCTGGACCAGTTGGCCCTCGGATTGGGTAGGGGTGCGCACAATCGAAAATACCTTCTCTAGGGTCTTCACACCGATTCCATCGAGTGACGCCAGGCGGTTCAACTGTCGGATGTTCGGATTCTGGAGCGCATCGAGCACTTTGCGGATATGATGAACGCGAAGCCCCGTCTCCTCTTTAATCTCATCAACTGTCATTCCTGATAGCAGATCTCGGACCCGATCGTACAAATCATCGGGTGCCATCGGATCATAGCGGTATATCTCAACTGGAATTGTGCACTTCAGGAGGTACGTCTCCATGAGGGCCTGTGATCGGTCCGGGTCAATTCCACCGTGGTGTGCTCCAAGCAGAGGAAAGGCAACCGATTCGATGCCCTTTTCACGGTAAGTCTGCATGAACTTGCGAAGACCTGCTTGAAGGTACTCCTCTTTGCTGGGTGCCTTCCAGTGGCGCTTTGTTGGAAAGTTCAGGACCCAGCGGTCATGCGCCTTGTAGAGCCAGAGTGAACCCACATCGATCATGCGCCTGTCGCAAAGGCTGACGTATTGCCCATACATTTCGGGATATCGAAGGCGAAACTCCAAGGCAATGCCGGCCCCCATGACCCCGACACAATTCACCGTATTCACAATGGTTTGCGCCTGCGTGGTGAAGAGATTCCCTTTTATGATTCGCAAATGGGGCATGACCATGGTCCGTCCCTAATCTTCACCTAGCGGTGGGGGCGGACACCACACGTCGTCAAAGTATTCGTCGATGCCCAGCTTTTCGAATTCGGGCTCAGAGAGAACCTGGCACACCTTGCCCGCTCGCATTTCGACGAAGGCTATATGCCAGCGTTGGTCTTCGCTGCGAATGTATGTTCTGCCGTCGCGTGAGGGGGTCCTGGGAGAGCAGGCTTCGCAGATGAAATCCGTTCGCACCCACGTGTTGTCGTATTCCGGCGGCAGGTCGGGGATGACGTCGCCAGGATGGTAGACGTCGAGGATGAGCGACTCCCACTCCTGCCACTTGATCTGTATTTCAGTATCTTTGCTGATCTTGTCCGTTGCCTGACAGCGGATGTCGGCAACGATCGAGTTGAACATGCCCATGTGACTTCTCCGGCTGAATCTTCGCGGTTGAGTTGTTTTCCGTCAGTTCCCGGTTCGCTGTGACGATCCCATTCGGGTGTACGAATTCTATACCGGAATGCGGTGGGATGCAGCAGACTTCTGTTGATTTCTTTACAGTTGTCTCCAAAATTTGGAGTGCGCTTTCTTGAAAGCGCTTTTTTTCGGGGGTTCTTGAACCCCCGGGAACCCAACGGACGACAACCCAGTCCTTCACCATGCAATTGTGCATAGCGCTGGGTCGCAGGAGGCCACGGCACGGCTTAGCAAATCAACACGCCTTAGCAGCAGCGGCTACGGGGTTGCGAGTCGGGGGGAGAACCACGAATGAACACGAAGGGACACGAATGGCAGAAGTGTGGAGTTTCTGCGGGAAAACTCGCGAAGGGCGCAGAAGGTAGCGCAGAGCGGGATGGAGTTGAAGAAATGCTCTGTTTTCTGCAAGAATGAACTCGTCTTAGGTTGGAGGGGCGAGTTACACGAGCCCAATTGGCGCTACTCCGGGATCAGCTCAATTTCAAGGCCGAGGAAGAGGTCGTGTTCGCCAACGGGCAGAGGGATGATGGCGCGGTTATCGGCGTCGATGGGGGGCGGGGCGTGAGTGGCGCTGTCGAAGAGGACAAGGGGCCAGCCCTCAAGGTCATGGGACGCGCGGAGAATCCAGCGCAGATCGGGCCGGTCGGGATGGTACTGGAGCCAGCAGACGGTTGCGTCGGGGGCGATCTCGATGATCCGCCCCGCGACCGGCTGGTCGGGCGCGAGTTGCAATGCGTAGAGCATGAGATTCGCTTCGCCGCTTTCGCTAATGTGCAGCGGATCGCCAGCCGGATCGCCAACATCGAAGTGGGCGGCGCGCCACTGGGCATAGCTCGCGGCGACATCGGCGGGGACACGAACGATGATATCGTCGAGACGCAGTTCGTCGCGCGGCCCGCTGGTCCCGCTGACGTGGTGGTAGACCCAGCGAAGTTGCGCGCGGGGTTGGCCGAGCGCGGCGGGTGGTAACTCGTGAGGACCGATCTCCACTTCGTGGCCGGCCATCGGGTGGCGCGAATACTCGACGGGCGAGTCGTCATCGTTGAGTACGTCGACCCAGGGCGAGTCGGGATCAACACGGTATTGCAGGCGGATGGCGTAATGGCGGCTGTTCGGTGTGATGGTGCCGCCGGTCCACACGACTTCGGCGGCGGGGATGCCGCGGGTATCGAGGGTGGCGATGGCGGCGCCGAGATCGCGTCCGCGTCCGGTGTTGATGAAAGAGACGCCCTGCGCATCGAGCCCGGTGATGCGGGTGCGGGTGGTGAGGCGATAGGGGGAGCCGAGCAGGCCTGCGTCGAGATCGGCAGGGGCCATGTCGGAGGCGGGCACGTGGTAGGCGAAGGGGAGCGGGGTGTCGAGGGTGGCGTCGTTCTGGGTGCCCTGGACGAAGAGGAGGTGGTCCGGCATGGCGCCCGCGGGCGCGTCGGGCGACCACTCGAAGAAGGAGAGGCGGCCGGCAGCCAGCTCCACCGGCTGCGGGTGAATCAAGACGGGGACGGAGAGCGTGGTGGGTCCGCCGTGAGTCTGACCGGGCGTGGAGGCGATGATAGTGAATTCACCGCCGCCGTGGCGCAGCGGGGTTACGGCCAGCAGGCCGTCGCCAAGGTCGGTGGCGTCTGCAAGATCGGGTACGGAAGTGGCCAGGCTGAGCGAGGGCGGCATGTTCGTCGGCCAGACGAACCATGGGGCGACATCGAGATGGTGCGGAGGATCGCCAACTATCCACACAACCGGCTGCGGGAGCGCGACGGGTTCAGGAGGCAGCACCGTGCCGGGCTGCGGCCAGGCGTCGAGAGCGACGTTGTCGATGCGCACATTGCCCAGGACGTCGCCGATGCCCTGCGAGATTTCGAGCATCACGGCAAAATCCGGATTGTTCTCTGCGCCGTCGATGGCGGTTAGATCGATCTCGTGCGTTTCGGGAGGGCCAGCCGGAGGCACGAAGG
>SLOV01000390.1 GCA_007132345.1 Kiritimatiellia bacterium | reverse complement strand
GCGCCCACAGAATGACGCAACATCGCCATCGCTCGATATGCGGTTCGGCCCCACAAAGTTGGGATGTATAGGATCGATGCCGGCAAAAGAACCGGTCGGGCGCCAAATGCCAGATTAATGAAATGGCGGCTTTTCCGCTGTGCCTCCGTCAGGCGGCCTCCCGCAAGGATCGCTTGTGCAATGCCTCGATCCACCGCATCGAAATCGAAAAACTGGAATTCTCGTTCGATGGCCCAGCGAACTGCTTGGAATGTCGTTAGCTGGTTGGGATTTCGTTCTGCACATTCGCCCGACCATCCGCGCTTCCACGCGACAACTCGTTTCCCGAACGAGAAGCACATCAACCCAGCAACCGCCTTTTCGTTGGATTCGGCAATAAACAACTGGACCGCACCGTCGGGGGAGAATGCGTCCCACATGGCTTCAATATCTTGCGAACGACCTGGGGCGGGCTTTGTGTTTTGCCTTTCACAGGTTGCCTTCATCAAAGCGAAGAAAGCAGGGATATCTCTCCGATCTCCCAATCGCACCCGCATTCCCCGTTCAGTCGCCTGGCGGACCTCGGCCCGGGTCGAGCGGCGCATTCTGCGCTTTACGACGTCGAGTCCTTCTGAAAGGTCGATAACGAGTGTCGCGGAAATGGTCTTTATGATTTGGTTTGGAAGGAACCTCCGCCTGTTGAGCAATGCCTGATCAAGGCGGCTCTCATCCGGCGGTTGAACAACCAGTGCGCGGAGGCGGCACTCTTCCGTCGCCTTCTCCAACATCGTTGCAACCGTTGCGACGTCCTCCTCATTTTCGTCGACGAGGACTGGACCCTTATAGACATATCCGATTCGCCCCAAGGCCGTAGAACGTATCAAGAGTTGAAAGCCTCCGCGCAGAGCCCCGTCCTTCGCAAGGATACCGCGCCGCACCGGTTCCCACCCGCCGGATGCCTTCGCCCGTGCCCAGCCGCTCGATTGCTGGATATGACCTCGCGTCGACGACCGCAGGAATGCATCCCATTGCGTGTCGACCAGTTCGGAAGAGAGTCGGAGGTCGGCCACTACGTTTGCCCGAAGCATCGGCCTTCTTCGACGTCCGCCCAGGCGTGCTCGGGGAAATCTCCGAGAAGTTTCGCGTACACCTGCGGGCGCAACGCCTTGAGCGCAGCCCTGGCGAGCGGATTGAGTTGAAGGCGGGCCGGAAGTTTCACACATTGCGCGCCGCGCAGCGCGTAGAAGTCGTCCTTGCGCCCCTTAAAGGAACCCACATAGATGGCCTGCGCATCCCCTGACGATGCGGCGGCCGCCCGCACTGCGTGCAACATGAGATCGGAGATCCCCATGCGCAGGGACTCCGTATCACAGAAATAGGTTGCGTATATCAGAACCTCCCCGACCCGCATCGAGATGCTGACGCCTCTCAGGCAGTCGCGTACGTAGCCCCCGAGAATGACCAGACCGGGAAGATCAAGAACGGCCTCGGCCCACCGGCGGAAGAAGACCGGGTCCCGACGCTGCACGCCGTATGAGTAGCGCGTCCGTTCATAGAAGTCGCAGTACACGCGGTGCCCCTCCCGGATCAACGTGTCCAGGTCATCGACGGGACGGATTTCGATCTTTTGTGCAGCGATACGAATCTGACGGCGCCGGTTGTAGTCAAGCTGGCTCAAGGAGTAGGACGCCAACTCGCGGAACATCGAAAGACGGATGCACGAGTTCGGCGGTTCAGCGGCGGGCACGGCGTATTGCAATCCGCCACACCATGACGAAGGGGGTGCCTGGATCGTCGCAGTGGCCCGGACATCGAATGGCAAGAGCGGCGCGAAGAAGAAAGGACGAATTCGCCTCCACCGCATAGAGCCGGCCACGACCACATGCTGTCCCAGCAACCGGTTGTAACGCTCGAACGTCGCTTCGCTGACATCGGGCCAATACCAGTCTGCCCTGCCCCGATCGGCGGGAGCCGCTGGGGAGCCTTGGGAAGTCTCTGCGGTGTGTCCGTGAGGGATCACAACACGAAAAGGAGATAATATTGGAGTTTCACAAATTCAAGGAAGACCTGCTGGATGCCATGCGTCGTATGCCACCAATTCTCCCCAGTTCGCGTGCCACCCGCCGCCATCACCAGCACTTGCACGTCAAGCGGGGCCAGAACCCTGCGATACACCTCGAATGTCCTTCGACTCCGAAAACGCGGCGCCACCACGATGACCGACTCAACCCTCTGCTCCGCCAGCGTCTTGCTGACCTGTCGGGCGACAGAAAGCGTGATAGGCTCAGTCTGTTCGACGAGCACCGTTTGCGGCTCTTCAATCCGGGCGATTTGAGTCATGACCTGCATGAACCCCTCATAGACGGCGTTCGGTACTTCCGGGTCTCCAGAAACGGCCACCGGAATTATCAAGCGAGGGGCATAGCCTCGCCTCAGCAATCGCGATGCAAGCTCGAACGTCAGGTAGTCCTGATCATAATTTTCAATGACGATCGCGTCGCTCGTCGTCGGCGCATCGTCATGAATGAGGCGGTGTCCAATAGCCGGTAACCAGATTCCCCGCGTTGAGAATCCGAGCGCGCCAGACACCGCCACCACGGTGAGGCGAAGCAACCATGTCGTCTTCCAGACGGTCCGGCGCCGAACCAGGCACTCTTTCCAGTTCCTTTGCATCGCGGCCCTTCTGAAGCCGTGCTTCCCGGCATTCTCACCGGGGCGTCAAGCGGTCCAGCACTGTTTCCAGCACCTCGCGATGGGTTTCACAGCAGATGCAATTTCGAACGCCCAACAACGCCCGCTTCGTGTAGAGGAGCCGCTCCACCCATCCGCCCTTATTCAGCTTGCGAACAAGCCGATTATGGCCCAGCACGCTGCTCAGATAACCATGCTCGCGTTCCTGGCAGAATTTGTCCCATTCGCTTTCGATAAATGCATCGTCTGCGATGGTCTCTGATTTTCTTTGAAGTCCTTCGAGCAGAGCAGCGGAGCCCTCGGCATTCATCCGCTCCACGCCCGGCGCCCCGCACCGATGTCGGAACGGGATTAAATCGATCTCTGGCTCGGTGTCTGGCATCAGCGCGATGCGGACCAGATACCCCTCATGGAACATTTCAAGTTCACGGTAGATGGCCTCGTCCATGACCACGGCACCCTGCCCGTAGGCAATGAACTCACCCTTGTAGGACTCGTAGCCTCCAAGACAGTGGGTGTGTTGGACGAAGACGAAATTCGCCCCCTGTTCAACCAAGAATCGGCAGGTGTTACGGATGCGCGGGCTCGGATACGGAGCGAACTCATAACCTCCGTGGACCAGCGCCACGAGGTAGTCAAAGCGTCCCCGGTTCTCCGCGACATTCCTCACGAAATCAATCAAATCCAGAGGATTTGCGCCCCACTCTTCGCGGGTCGCAATGGAAAACTCCCTTTCTGCCATGGCGATGATACCAACCCGCACGCCGCCCACTTCTCGAATGAGCATGCGCCGCGCAGCGGCCAGATTCTTTCCCGCGCCGACGGTGCCGATGTCGGCCTCCGCGCACACCCGCAGGGTATATTCAAGCCCCGCTGCACCGTGGTCCATGATGTGATTGTTCGCCAGCCCCAGCACATCGATGCCGGCACTCCGGATACCCTCCACGCAGGCGCCCGGCACCCCGGCGCTGAACGACCTCTCTCTGGTCACCGACATCACCCATCACGGAATCACGTGGACGTTCGCCAGCCCCGTCCGATGGGGCGCTTCGTCAACGGGGACTATTATGTGGTCGGCGAAGCCACGATCCTTGGCATTTGCCCCGAACCGACGCACACCAACGGGCGTCACGGCTCGATGATCAAGATCCGTCCGAACGTGCAACGGAGCGGCTTCGACAGCCGCATCGCAGCCAAACGGTACGATGCGAGCCTGCGGGCCTATCCCCCCATCACCCTGACTCCCGGCAATCAACTGATGTCATCGCGCAGTATCGGCGATACCTACGCGCCTCGCGCCATGCGCCCCCACAGCAAATCCGAAAGTCCCGTGGCGTCGGTCTCTATCCTGACCAGCGTGGCCGCTCCTTGGCCGCCGGAGGTGTTTCGCCCTTCGTATGCGGGGGGAACCGCGACGGCTCTACATAGAAGGGTCTG
>SLOV01000188.1 GCA_007132345.1 Kiritimatiellia bacterium | reverse complement strand
GGGCACAGACACGCGGCGCCCCCGAAGGCGCATCATCGCTTTCCGTGCAGCCCGGGCACCGAATCTTTTCGCCCCGGAACCTCACACTGGAGCAGCCACAAGAACGAAACGTCTTGTTCTGGAGCAAACCAACAGCCATACCTCCGGCGCATAAAGCGACGATGCCAAGTGCAATACCGAGTAGGAGTAAGAATGCCATGAGTTTGAGCCCTTTTCGCGTCAACCTAGGCCCAGCCCCCCAACCTGTCAAGAAAGGCCAGGGTGGCTTGTGAGCGAATCGACCAAGGCCAGCAAGACCGCTACAACCGGTGCTGCCATCGTCTGGTTTCGCAACGACCTGCGCCTCCGCGATAACCCCGCCCTGCGCGCCGCCAACGACCGAGGCGAGCCCGTCATTCCAGTCTTTATCTGGGACTCCGACAGCGAAGGCGCATGGGCCCCCGGCGGGGCGTCAAAGTGGTGGTTGCACCGCAGCCTCGCGTCCCTGGCGGAAAGCCTGGAGAAGGCGGGCTCCAGACTCATCCTTCGCAAAGGCGAACCGCTTGACGTGCTCCGCTCGCTCGCAAAAGAGACCGGCGCTACGCATCTCTTCTGGAATCGCCGCTACGAGCCCGCCGCCGTCGAACGAAACAAGAAGATCAAAGCAAAGCTCGCCAAGGATGGGCTTACGGTCAAAAGCTTCAACGGCGCCTTGCTCGCCGAGCCGTGGGAGATTGCCAACAAGGCAGGGAAACCGTTTCAGGTCTTCACCCCCATGTACCGCCACTACCAGGCTACGGTCGAACCGGCGGAGCCCCTACCCGCCCCACGCTCCCTCGCGGCCCCCAGCCGATGGCCCTCCTCCTCCAAGCTGTCCGACTTTAACTTGGAGCCTGTCCCCGACTGGGCCGGGGGCCTGCGCGAAATGTGGGAGCCAGGCGAAAAAGGGGCCATGGCTCGATTCAACGGCTTCGAGCCCGAAGCCATCGCCGAATATCCCGACCAGCGCGACTTCCCCGCCGTTCGCGGCACATCCACCCTCTCGCCCCATCTCCACTTCGGCGAAATCTCGCCACGCCTAGTCTGGCACCAGACCCAGGAAACCGTTGCGACGCAGAGCAAGAGCGGACTCAACCGGGGCGCGGAGGGATGGTTGCGTCAGCTTGTCTGGCGCGAATTTGCCCACCACCTCCTCTACCATTTTCCCCACACCCCCGAGGCGCCGTTACGCGAAGAGTTCGGTGCTTTCCCCTGGCTCGAAGATGACGAAGGTCTGCGCGCCTGGCAGAAGGGACGCACCGGCTACCCCATCGTCGACGCCGGCATGCGCGAACTCTGGCACACCGGCTGGATGCATAACCGCGTCCGCATGATCGTCGGCTCCTTCCTCGTCAAAGACCTCCTGATCCACTGGATCGAAGGCGCCCGCTGGTTCTGGGACACCCTCGTCGATGCCGACCTCGCCAACAACACCCTCGGCTGGCAGTGGGTCGGCGGCTGCGGCGCCGATGCCGCACCCTACTTCCGCATCTTCAATCCCATCCTCCAAAGCAAGAAGTTCGACCCCGACGGCGTCTACCTGCGGCGCTGGATTCCCGAACTCGCCAAGTTGCCCGACGCCGCACTGCACGCACCCTGGGAAGCCGACAGCATCACGCTCAAAGCCGCCGGCGTGCATCTGGGCAAGACCTATCCTCGCCCCATCGTCGACCACGGCGAAGCCCGCGACCGCGCCCTCGAAGCCCTCTCCGCAATCCGCAAGCCATGACGAATTCCCCTTCACCTCGAATTCTCGTCACCGGCGCAACCGGCTACGTCGGCGGCCGCCTTCTCAAGCGCCTTCAAGCCATGCCCCTGCGCGTCCGCTGCATGGCACGGCGCCCCGATTATCTTTCCGCCCGAGCCGCCGCCAACACCGAGCTGGTTCAGGGCGATGTCCTCCAGCCCGATACCCTCGACCAAGCAATGGCTGGAGTCGATGTCGCCTTCTATCTGATTCACTCCATGCAATCCAACGGCGGCTTCGAAAAAACCGAAGCCGAGGCTGCGCGCAACTTTGCCGCCGCCGCCCAGAAGGCGGGCGTAAAACGGATCATCTATCTCGGCGGCCTTGGCCGCGATCAGGACAGCCTCAGCGCCCATTTGCGAAGTCGCCACGAGACAGGGCGCATCCTTCGCGAGTCGGGCGTTCAAACCCTCGAATTTCGCGCCTCCATCATCATCGGCTCCGGCAGCCTCTCCTTCGAAATGATCCGCGCACTCGTCCAGAAGCTGCCCGTCATGACTACTCCCTCCTGGGTCCGGGTCAAGGCCCAACCCATCGCCATCTCCGACGTGCTCGATTATCTGATTGCCGCCATCGACGCACCCATCGAAGGCTCGCGCGTTCTCCAAATCGGCGGCGAAGATGTCGTCTCCTACGCCGACCTCATGCGCGAGTATGCTCGGCAGCGCGGTGTCCGCCGCTGGATCGTGCCCGTCCCCATCCTCACACCGCGCCTCTCCAGTTACTGGCTCGGACTCGTCACTCCGCTCTATGCGCGCGTCGGCCGCAAACTCATCGACAGCGTCCGCCACCCGACTCTCGTGGAAGACAACAGCGCTCGGAATCTTTTCCCGATCCGTCCCAAAGGCGTCGAGGAGGCCATCGCCGAGGCGCTGCGCAACGAAGACGAAGAAATGGCGCTCACCCGCTGGTCCGACTCGCTCGCCGCCGGCAACACCCTGCGGCAATATGGCGGCCTGCGATTCGGCAATCGCCTCGTCGACTCGCGCGTCCAGGAACTGCCGGTTCCACCTGCGCAAGCGTTCGAGCCCATTCGCCGGATCGGCGGCAAGACCGGCTGGTACTATGCCAACTTCCTCTGGCGCTTCCGCGGCTTTCTCGACCTGCTCGTCGGCGGCGTAGGCCTGCGGCGCGGCCGCCGCGATCCCTCCGACCTCCGCGTCGGCGATGTGGTCGATTGCTGGCGCGTCAGCCGCTATGAGCCCGACCGGCTGGTGGAGTTGTCCGCCGAGATGAAGCTGCCCGGCCGCGCCTGGCTCCAATTCGAAGTGGAGCCAACGCCCACTGGCAGTTCCGTTCGACAGACCGCCGTCTTCGATCCGCTCGGCCTGCCTGGACTCTTATACTGGTACGGCGTTTTCCCGCTGCATGCCCTCGTTTTTGCCGGCATGCTCCGCGGTATCTGCCGTCAAGCGGAGCGCAATACATGAATTCAGCTATCACCATCACCACAACAGCCCCCGGCCGCTTTCACCTATCCGCGCGTCAGACCCTGCCGCGCCCCCGCGACGAAGTCTGGGCCTTCTTCTCCGATCCCCGCAATCTATCGCGGCTCACCCCGCCCGAAACCCGCATTCGCATGTTGAACGCCGACGCCCTCGAAATGAAAGAAGGCGCCTTGATCGATTACGAACTACGCGTCAAAGGCATCCCCCTCCGCTGGACCAGCCAGATTTCCGTCTGGAACCCACCCGCCCGTTTTGTGGATACCCAACTCCGCGGCCCCTATCGCAACTGGATCCATCAGCATTTGTTTGAAGAAGACGGCGACTCCACCGTAGTCGGCGACGAAGTCGATTACCAGGTCCCCGGCGGCCGCCTCGCGCACGATCTCTTCGTAAAGCGCGAGTTGAAGCGCATCTTCACCTTCCGCATGTCCGCCCTCGAAACCGTTTTTGGTCCCGCATGAAGAACAGCATCTGTCGTCTGGCATCTGATTGCTGTGACTTCCCGATGTTTTCCTAAACGCAGCCAAGGCCGTAGGACGGGATTGAATCCCGTCCCCCCGCAGCCCGAGACCTCCATCGAGTGGAAGAAAAGTTCCATTCAATGGAACGAAACTTCCACACGATGGAAGAAAACCTCCACACGATGGAACATTTCTTCCACCCGAAGGACCCGAGGCGCGAAGACAGAATTCCTGCCCCAAGCTTTCCAATAGTCCCATCCTAACAATCCGCCGCGCAGCCGCGTCGGCCAGGGTGTGTTGATATATTCGGTGCGCAGGCGGAATGTCCAAGCACCAGCGCGCCTTCGAGAAGGCGCGCAAGAAAGCGGGTTCCCACCTACGCCGAGGCTTCGGCGGGCAGGCCAGAACCCGCACTCCATAATGTGGAGTGCGCT
>SLOV01000220.1 GCA_007132345.1 Kiritimatiellia bacterium | reverse complement strand
GTCCAGCACGAGGCCGCCGAGGGCACCACGGAAGAGGTCCACATCCGCATGCGCCGCAGACGGCTGCCTTTCTGATGATTTCACGGGCTCGTATAACTCGCCCCTCCACCTCAGGCTCAAAACCGGCCTTCAAAATGGAGGGCGGAGTTACACGACGCCGCCAGCGCCAACAATCACGCCCAGCGCCAGGACCGCGCGCTCACGGGCTCGTATAACTCGCCCCTCCACCTCAGGCTCGAAACCAGCCTTCAAAATGGAGGGCGGAGTTACACGACGCCGCCAGCGCCAACGATCACGCCCAGCGCCAAAACCGCGCGCTCACGGGCTCGTATAACTCGCCCCTCCAGCCCAGGCCCAGAGCGGGGCTCCGATTCGGCCTTCTTTTGGCCTTGGGTGCTTCGTCATTCGTGCTTCTTTCGGCCCTGGGTATTTCGTCATTCGGATTTCCTTCAGGCTTGGATATTTCGTCATTCGAACTTCACGCCCGTCTCCCTTTCTGACCATGCCGCCGTTTTCTATGGGCGATCCACCCCTCCCGCGCTACTGTACGCCTGCACACACAGGAGCGCACATGGCAGGTCTGGACGAAGTTGTCGGCTATCTCGAAAACCGGTTCGAAAAACAGATCCGGGCACACCGGATCATCGAACCGGTCCCGGGCGATTTCACCGAGTTCCCCGCCGCCCTCGACGAGCGCCTTGCCACGGTTCTGCAACAGCAAGGCATTCACGCCCTCTACGCCCACCAGGCCGCCGCGTTTGAATCGATTTCCGCCGACCAGGACACCGTCCTCGTCTCCCAGACCGCCAGCGGCAAGACCCTCTCGTTCCTCCTGCCGATCCTGAACCAATATGTGCAGGCCCCCGCCCCCTTCGGCGTCATGCTGCTCTACCCCACCAAGGCCCTCTCGCGCGACCAGGAATCGACGCTCGGCGCCCTGCTCCACGCCGCCACCGGTAGCCGCAAACTCGGCACCTTCGACGGCGACACCCCCCGCGAAGAGCGGCGCACCATTCAGCGTGGCGCCGACTTCGTCATCACCAATCCCGACATGCTCCACGCCGGCGTCCTGCCCAACCACAATCGCGGCTGGAAAGGGTTTCTCTCGCGGCTCCGCTATATCGTCGTCGACGAGGTCCACATGTATCGCGGCGCCTTCGGCTCGCACGTCTCAAACGTCTTCCGCCGCCTCCTGCGCGCCTGCGAAATCCACGGGAGCCGCCCCGTCTTCGTCTGCTCCTCCGCCACCGTCGGCAACCCCGCCGAACACGTGCAGACCCTTTTCCACCGCCCCTTCACCGTCATCGACCGCGACGGCGCCCCGCGCCCCCGCCGCGACCTCTATCTCGTCAACCCGCCTCTCGTGCAAAGCCACGGCGACGCGCTCTACCGCAAAGGCCCCGCCTCCGTCTTCATCCCCCTCATCCGCAAGGCCGCCGAAGAGCGTGTCCGCACCATCTGCTTCTGCCGCGCCCGCCAGGAGGTCGAACGCCTCGTCCGTGCCGTCTGCGATGGCCAGCCCCACCTGCGCGAAAGGGTCAAACCCTATCGCGGTGGACTCCTCCCCAACGAGCGCCGCAAGTTAGAGCGCGACCTCTTCGAAGGCCGCATCAACACCATCGTCACCACCAACGCCATCGAACTCGGCATCGATATCGGCGACCTCGACCTCTGCCTCCTCGCGGGCCATCCCGGCACCGTCGCCAGCTTCTGGCAGCAGGCCGGCCGCGTCGGACGCAAAGGCACACGCGCCGTCATCGTCTTCGCCGCCAAGGACGCGCCGGTCGACCAGTATCTCGCCCACCACCCCGAATTCATCACCAGCGCACCCATCGAGCAGGCCTGGCTCAACGCCGACAACCCCTACATCCTCCTCCAGCACCTCCCCTGCGCCGCCTACGAACACCCGCTCCGCCCCGAAGAGCCCCACTTCCAAAGCACCGCCTTCGATCTCGCCGTGCGCGTCCTCGCCGACGATAAAACCCTCGCCCCCTACCACGACTGTTATCGCTACACCCTCTCCGACTACCCCGCCCGCGGCGTCAACCTGCGCGGCATGACCGACTACAACATCGAAATCCATTGCGGCGGCGAAGTCATCGGCGAACTCGACCCCATCGGCGCGCGCGGCACCCTCTACAAAGACGCCATCTACCAGCATCTCGGCCGCCGCTACATGTCCATGGACCTCGACCTCGAGAAAAAACTCTGCCGCGTCGACGAGGTCAACGTCGACTACTACACCGAGGCCGTCTGGGAGAAGCGCATCGAAATGACCGATGTCGACCTCGAGACCGAACTGCGCGGCGCACGCCTCGCGTTCGGCGGCGTACACGTCAACAAACAGCCCAAGCTCTACAAAAAGATCCGCGAACGCAGCTACGAAAACATCGGCTACGGCCCCATCACCCTCGACGCCTTCGAATACGAGACCACCGGCTTCTCCCTGCTCGCGCCGCTCCCCTGGCAGCAGGCCCTCGACGCCGTCGACAAACGCTATCGCGATGCCGCCTTCTACGGCCTCAGCTACCTCCTCCGTCGCTGCGCCCCGAGCCTCTGCATGGCCGACGTCAAAGACATCGAAACCGATGTCTCCCTCATCGAAGAAGAAGCCCTCCGCTGGAAGAGCGCCCTCTATCTCTACGACGCCCACGAAGGCGGCGTCGGCTACGCCGAAAAGATCCACGAACGCATCGAGGCCGCGCTCGAACTCTGCCGCCGCATCATCGACGAATGCGAATGCGAGTCCGGCTGTCCCTCCTGCGTCCCGCCCCTGCCGCCCGGCGTAGAGAACGAACTGCTCGAAGAATTGCTCGTCGAATCCGATGCCGCCCTCGCCTGCACCCGCTGCCTGCTCAACGCCCTGCTCGACGGCCGCATCGAAGTCCCCGACATCCGCGTCCTGCGCCGCCGCATGGAGGCCGCCGTCACCCCGCCGCCCGAAGACGAAGAGCGGCAGCGCCTCGAAAGCCGTCTCAACCGCGCCGCCGGTGTCCTGCGCCGCAAACGGGAGCGCGAACATTGATCCGCGAAGCGCTCCTCCACCTGCCCGGCATCGGCCCCAAACGCTGCGACCAACTGCGCGAAGCCGGCATCGCGACCTGGCTCGACCTGCTCGACCGCCCTGACGCGCTCCGATTCCCGCCCGCCCGCTGGGCCGCCGTCGAAAACGCGATTCTCCGCTGCGAAGAGGCCGTGCAGCGGCGCGACCTCCCTTTTCTCGCCCAGACCTTCGTCGCCCGCGACCAGTGGCGTCTGCTCGGTACCTATTACGAAGATGCCGCCTTTTTCGATATCGAGACCTCCGGCCTCGGCATCGACAGTCACGTCACCGTCATCGCCTGCTGGTTCCGCGACCGTCTGCACACCTTCGTGCATGGCGAGAATCTCGATGACTTCCTTCATCTCCTCGACGACATCGACCTGCTCGTCAGTTTCAACGGCGCTTCCTTCGACGTGCCCGTCATCGAGCGCGCCTTCCATATTCCCCGCATCCCCTGCGCCCATATCGATCTCCGCTGGCTCTCCCATCACCAGGAGTTACGCGGCGGCCTCAAGCAGATCGAATATCGTCTCGGCATTCACCGCCCGCGCGACCTTGTCGGCGTCGATGGCGCCGAAGCCGTCTGGCTCTGGGACGACTGGCGTCGCATGCGCGATCCCCGCGCGCTGGAGCGGTTGGTGCGCTACTGTGGCGCTGATGTCCTCTCCCTGCGTAGATTGGCGGCACTCTTGTTGCAGAACCAAAACTGTTCCGTTGCCTGTCCCGATGGCGAAGCTCTCTGGTCCGCGATTCACGCGTTGGAGTCCAACGCCAACGCGACGGTGCCAGTCCCTGACTCTATAGAGCCCACCCTTTCCGCGCAGCGTCGCCTCCGCATGGCCCTCCGCGCCTCGCGCCTTTAGCCGACGCTGGTAGGGTTTGTTGATTTATTCAAGTCGTTCCCCGGCCTCCTGTGATCCAGCGCTGTGCACAATTGCATCGTGAAGGACGGAGCTGTCATTCGTTGAGTCCCCGGGGGTTCAAGAACCCCCGGAAAAAAGCGCTTTCAAGAAAGCGCACTCCATATTTTGGAGTGCGGGTTCTCGCCTGCCCGCCGTAGCGAGCGAAGGTGG
>SLOV01000060.1 GCA_007132345.1 Kiritimatiellia bacterium | reverse complement strand
TCGACAAAGCGAGCATACTGGAATGGCGCCAAAACAAGACCGCGGCTCAGCGAGCCTGCCCCGGCTCCATGGACGTCGGGGACGCTTCGCCCTACCTTGACCATGCACATTTCCGATTGGCTGCACCGATTCCCGGTGAGCGGCGTCGCGTAGCTCCGCCCTCCATTTCATAGACTCGTTCTGGGCTGGAGGGGCGAGTTATACGAGCCCGAACTCAAGATCGGAGACGCCCCCTACATGTCCCGCTTCACCATGGACAAACAAGAACTCGTCGACAAAGCGAGCATACTGGAATGGCGCCAAAACAAGACCGCGGCTCAGCGAGCCTGCCCCGGCTCCATGGACGTCGGGGACGCTTCGCCCTACCTTGACCATGCACATTTCCGATTGCCTGCACCAATTCCCGGTGAGCGGCGACGCGTGGCGCTCCCGGACGCGGAAGCGCGTCCGCTCCATAGGAGATCCTCATCAAACACACTACGGAGCGGCTCGGCTCTCGACCGCCCGCCGTTCGCTGGCGGTTCCCGAGCCGGACACTTCATTGTTGTGCCGATTACCCTGTTTCGAGGCCCCACCCGATCGGATTGGCTTACCCACCGGAAGGACGGAAATCGAGGAGATTCAGTTGCAGGTTCTCGTATCCGTGGAAGGTGTCGATTCTTAACTGAAACGCCGCGTCGAGCGCCCCGTCAGGAATGGCACGATCAGCCATGCCGAAGCCGATCGCTTCCATCTGCCGGCCGCCGCCAGCCAGCAGGAGCTTGAGATGGTTCTTTCCGACGTAACGCGGACGATCCACGATACGAAGATCGCGCGCGGCCCAGACAGGCTGGGGATTGCCGGGACCGAACGGTCGCAGCCGGGCTGCCGCGCCATGCAGCCCTAAATCCACCTCGGCCAGGTCGACCCAGGCATCGATCGACAAGACTGGCCGCAGATCGGTGCCAGCCAATTGCCTGGTCGCGACGCGGTTGAAGGCCTCCTGGAAGGCATCGAAACGGGCGCGACGCAGCACGACGCCCGCCGCCATGGCGTGGCCCCCAAAAGAGTCCAGGTCGGCGGCGCACTCGGCGAGATGCTCGACCAGATCGAAGCCGGTCACGCTGCGGCAAGAACCGCGGCCCCCACCCTCTTCGTCAAAGGTCACCACCACCGCGGGCCGGCCATACTGGCCAACGAGGCGGGAGGCAACAATGCCGTTGACCCCGGCGTGCCAGCCGTCGCCCCCCACGACCAGGCCGTAGGTCCGGGAGAGGTCAAAACTTGCCTCGATCATCTCGGTCGCTTCGCGGAGAATACGGTTTTCGATATCCTGCCGTCGCCGATTCTCCGCATCGAGCCGGCGCGCCAGGTGCAGGGTCTGACCGTCCTCCTCGGCAAGTAGCAGTTGCAGCGCGGGGTCGGCACTGCCCATGCGGCCGGCGGCATTGAGGCGAGGCCCGATCTGGAACCCGATGTGGCTCGATTCGACCGCGGACCGGATGTTGGCGACGGAGATCAGGGCCTTCAGGCCGGGGCGCCCGTTGGCGTTGATGCGGACGAGCCCGTGGTGCGCCAGAATCCGGTTTTCGCCGCGTAGGGGCACAATATCACTGATCGTGCCCAGCGCGGCAAAGTCCATGAACGCGCGCAGATCGATCTGCTCAGCCTCGGAGCGACCATCGAGGCGGCCCTGCTTCAGCATGGCGTGGCAGAGCTTGAAGGTAACGCCCACGCCCGCGAGCATCCGGACTTCTTCGGGGCCGCCGAGTTTGGGATTCACGACGGCGACCGCCGAGGCGACCGCCGCCGCGGCTTCGTGGTGGTCGGTCACGATGACGTCCACCCCCTGGCCGCGGGCCCATTCGACCGGTTCGACCGCGCCGGTGCCGCAATCGACCGTTACAATTAACGAAGGGCGCAACTCTTCGACGCAGCGCTGGATCGATTCCTCGGTGAGCCCGTAGCCGTCTTCCACGCGCCGCGGCAGAAACGGGGTGGCCGCGATGCCGAGTTCAGAGAGAAAGCTGATCAGCAGGGCAGTGCTGGAGACGCCATCGACATCGTAATCGCCGAAGACGGCGATCGACTCGCGGCGGTCGATCGCCAACCAGAGCCGCTCCACCGCTCGCGTCATGCCGGGCAGGAGGAACGGATCGGAAAGGTCGCTCAGGCGCGGGGTGAGAAAGCGTTCCGCCTCGGCGGGGTCGTCAAAACCACGCGCGGCCATGCTGCGGGCCACGGGCAGTGGCAGCCCCAGCGCATCGGCGAGCGTTCGGGTGCGGGAAGCATCTGCATCGAGGAGCGTCCAGCGCCGGGTCGATGTGGCGGCTGCGTCGGTCGTCGTGGCGCCATTCGCCATTAGGACTTCTTCGCCTTGGCCGCTTTAGCGGGCACTGGCTCGGCGCCCGCCTTGAGATCTTTGTGCCAGAAGAGCGTCACCGGGGTGGCCACGAAGATCGAGGAGTAGGTACCGACGAGCACACCGATGAAGAGCGCGAGCGCGAAGTCGTTGATGGCGCCGCCACCGAAGACCAGCAGGATCACTACCGTGAGCAGCGTGGTCGCGGAGGTGAGCAGGGTACGCGAGAGCGTCTGGTTGATGCTGAGGTTGGCGACGTCGAGATACTTCATTCCCTTGTGCAATTTCATGCCTTCGCGAATGCGGTCGAAGACGACAATGGTGTCGTTGACCGAGTAACCGACAATGGTGAGCAGCGCCGCGACGATGGGCAGGCTGAGCTGGCGGCCGAGCAGGGTATAAATGCCGACGGTAATAAGCACGTCGTGCAGGATGGCCACAATGGCGCCGATCGCGAAGCCGAACTCGAAGCGAAGCGAAATGTAAATGACGATGGCCACCATTGCCCAGATGATCGACATGACGCCCCTGCGCCGCAGTTCGCGGCCAATCTGAGGGCCAACGGTATCCATTTGCGTGACGCGGAACTGTGCATCGGGGAACTGACCGGCCAGCAGATCGGCGGCCCGTTCGCCGTCTTCCATGGTGGCGAGGCGCATTTCAAGGAATTCGTTGAAGACACCCTGTGCATCGGCAGTGAGATTTCGCTGATATTGCAGCAGGGGCTGGCGAATGTCGTTGCCTTCGAGCAGGTCGCGGATATCGGCAACTTCCGGCCTGGCGTCCTGCTGGAATTCGAGGGTGACGGAGGTACCGCCGGTGAAGTCGACGCCGAAGTTCTCGACACCGCGTTGCACGAACAGGGTGGCGGTGAGTCCGATGAGCACCACACTGATAACGGCCGCAATCTTCCGCTTGGCGAGGAAGTCGATTTTGGTCTCGCCTAGAACGCTGAGCATGCGGAGTGGCTTGCTCTCCCTCTTGGTCGTGGCGTTGAAGAACATACGGGTGACGACCAGCGCGACATACATGCTGACCATGATGCCTGCGGTGAGGGTGATCGCGAAACCACGTATGGGCCCGGAGCCTTGCCAGAAGAGAATGACGCCGGTGATGAGGGTCGTGACGTTAGCGTCCAAGATGGTGCTGAAGACCTTATCGTAGCCGGCCTCGATGGAGCTGCGCAGCGATTTTCCGAGCTTCTGCTCTTCGCGGATACGCTCGAAGATCAGGACATTCGCGTCGACCGCCATACCGATGGTGAGGACGATGCCCGCGATGCCCGCGAGGGTCAGGGTGGGCAGCGCCATGGGGCCGGCCCACTGGCCTGCGCCGGTGAAGAGGCCGAGGAAGCCCGCGGCGACCAGCATGCCCAGCGGCAGCAGCACGAGATCGAGGAGCAGGGCGAGGTCTGCGATGATCCCGGCGCGCATGTAGTAGATGAGCATGAAGAGAATCACCGCGATGCCGCCAAAGAGAACGGCCTTCTTGCCGCTCTCGATAGAATCGCGCCCGAGCGAGGGGTCGACCGTGCGCTCTTCAAGGATTTCAATTTCGGCCGGCAGCGAGCCGGCGCGGAGGACCAGGGCCAGCTCCTGGGCTTCCGGCAGGCTGAAGTTGCCGGTAATTTGCGCGTTCCCGTCGTAAATAGGCGTTTGCAGGGTCGGCGCGGAATAGAGCGAGCCGTCGAGAATGATCGCGAGACGCCGTCCGATCGGGCTGGGATTCCGTTGGCCGTTCGGGGCATAGTCGGTGGTCAACTGCCGGAAGCGGCGTGTCCCGGCGGCATCGAATTGCAGCGTGACGACATAGGCGGGCACCAGGGTGCTGAAGTCCTGCTGGGCGCCTGCATTCTGCAGGTATTCCCCGCTCAACTCGCGACGGCGCAGGACATAAACGGGCTCAAAGAGGTCAGCGCCCTGACGCTCGAAGGGGCGCAGCATCAGTTCCGTGTTGGGCGGCGCGCGGAAGGAACGGACCATCTGGCGCAATTGGCGATCCGAGGTGCCCTCGGGGACGGAGCCGGGGTCGCGCACCAGGAAGCGGTCCGGGCCGACATCGACGGCGCGATAGCCTACGGGTGCCTCGCCGCGGCCCAGCCAGGCGTCGACCAGGTCCTCGTTATCTTCATGAACCAGCTTGAATTCGAGAAAGGCCGCGCGCTGCAACGTGGTCTTGGCCTGTTCGCGCCGTTCGGTGTCGAGACCGGGAATCTGCACGACGATGCGCTGGCTGTTCGGCTCCAGAAAAATGCTCGGCTCGCGACCGCCCAATTCGTCGACCCGGTTTCGGATCACTTCAAGGGCGCGGCGTGGCGCGTCTTCCCGCGCGTCGGCATCGAGGCCCTCGGTTTTCACTTGCAGGATAAAACTGGTGCCGCCCTGCAGGTCGAGGCCCAGGGTGACTTTCTGATCGATCGGGAGCACCGTGGCCAGCGACCAGGTCACCAGCGCGGCCAGAATGATCCAATGCCAGGGGGAATTCTTATTCATAGTCGTTGATTCTTTCTCGTACCTACGCTGCCTGCGCGCACGGGGGCGGCTCTAGAGGTTCGGATCTTCGTCCGGCAACTCGCCCTTCTGTACCACATGGGTGACCGCACCGCGCAGCACCTCCATCTTGACCTTCTCCGCCACCCGCACAACGAGCAGCTTGTCCTTCACGTTGGTGACGGTGCCAATGATACCGCCGCCGAAGATCACGCGGTCTCCGCTCTTCACCGATTCGAGCAGTTTCTTGCGATCCACCTCGCGGCGGCGCTGCGGCCGCAGCACCATAATATAAATGATGGCCACCATGATGCCCATCATGCCGACCCAATAGAAGGTGCCGGGACCTTCCTGCTGCGCGGCGCCGCCCGGCGGCGGGGCCATGGCCATCAACCGTATCATTCCGTCCAACATCGTCTTCTCTCCCGCGCCCATCAGGGCGCTTATTCGTCGGGTGCAACCAGGAGTTCCTGGTAGTCGCGATGAAACGCTTCCCGAAATGCACCAAAGTTGCCGTCCAGAATCGAACGGCGCACTTCGCTCATGAACCAGGCATATCGGTGAAGATTGTGAATCGTCATGAGGCGTAATCCGAGGATCTCGTCGACATTCAGCAGGTGCCGGATATAGGCACGGCTGAAATGGCGGCAGGCATAGCAGTCGCAGCCGACTTCGATCGGACGCAGATCCTCCTTGAAGCGGCCGGCCTTCACGGGGTATCGCCCCTTTCGGGTGAAGGCCGTACCGTTACGCGCAAAGCGGGTCGGCACCACGCAATCGAACATATCGACGCCGCGCGCCACGCCCTCCACCATCTGGCGCAACAGCCCGACTCCCATCGCATAGCGCGGCCGGTCCTCCGGCAGCAGCGGCGCGGCGTGCTCCATGCCGGCAAGGATCAATGCCTCCGGCTCGCCCACGCTGAGCCCTCCGATGGCATAGCCGTCGAAGTCCATTGCGACCAGTTCCCGGGCCGACCGTTCCCGCAGCTCGCGGAAGACGCTCCCTTGTACGATTCCAAAGACCAATTGCCCCTCCGCACGCGGCTGGCGGCGGCATGAGGCGGCCCAAGATAGGGTTCGCTCCAGGGCTTGGCAAGCGTAATCCCGGTCGCAGGGATAGGGCGCGCATTCGTCGAAAACCATGGCGATATCGGAGCCGAGCCGGCGCTGGATTTCCATCGCTTCGCGCGGCCCGAGGAAGTGGCGGCGGCCGTCGTGATGCGACTGAAACTCGACGCCGTCCCGGGTGATCTTGTTGAGATTCGACAGACTGAAGACCTGAAAGCCGCCGCTGTCGGTGAGGATGGCCCCGTTCCAGCCCATGAACCGGTGGAGGCCCCCGCAGTCTGCAATAATCTCGATGCCGGGCCGGTCATTGAGGTGGTAGGTATTGCTGAGCAGGATGCCGAAACCCATCTCGGCAAGTTCGTGGGGGGCCATGGCCTTCACCGAGGCCTGGGTGCCGACCGGCATGAAGACCGGGGTCTCCACCACGCCATGCGCCGTTACTAGACGGCCGGCACGCGCCCCGCTATGCGGATCGACGGCGAGAACCTCGAAGCTGCCGGGCGGTGCGTGCGCTGGAGGGGTGGCGGACGTCATAATCATCTGGAAAGACGGGCCGGCCTTTCAGCCGACGGAGGGTGACGCATCGCCCAGCGCCTCGACGGCCCCGACGCCTTCCGCGGGGCCGAGAAACCGTTCGGCGTAATGGCAGGCCACCTGGTGGCCGGGCGCCACGGTGCGCAGCGAGGGCGTGCGGGCGCGGCACTCGTCCGTGGCGTGCGGGCAGCGGGTATGAAAGGGGCACCCCTTGATTTCAACGCTCGGCGAAGGCACGTCCCCCTTGAGCACCGCGCGGCGGCGACCGCTGCCCCGGGACTGGAGCCCGCGATCGACGTCGGGCACCGAGGTCAGCAGGGCCTGCGTATACGGATGCGCGGGACGGGCATAGAGGCGCTCGGCCGCGCCGCTCTCGACGATGCGCCCGAGGTACATCACCAGGATGCGATCGCAGATGTAGCGGACCACCGCAAGGTCGTGCGCCACAAAGAGGTAGGTGAGCCCGTGCTGACGTTGCAGGTCCTTGAGCAGATTCAGGATCTGGACCTGCACGGAAACGTCCAGGGCGCTGACCGGCTCGTCGGCAATCAAGAGCGAGGGGTTCACCGCCAGGGATCTTGCAATGCCAATGCGCTGGCGTTGGCCGCCGCTGAATTCGTGGGGGTAGCGATCCATGTAGGCGGCGTCCAGGCCGACCGAATCGAGCAGCGCTTCGGCCATGGCCCGGCGTTCCCGGCGATGCCCCCGCTTGTGGACAGTCAAGACCTCCGTCAGGGCGCCGCCGATGGTGAGCCTCGGGTTGAGCGATCCGTAGGGGTCCTGGAAGATCATCTGCGCCTTCTCGCGATAGCGCTGCAAGGCCTCGCCCTCGATCCGCAGAACATCGGAACCGCCATAACGGACCCGGCCCGCGGTCGCCGGTTCAAGGCGCAAAACGGCGCGCCCCAGCGTGCTCTTACCGCAGCCACTCTCGCCCACGAGCCCCAGGCACTCGCCTTCGTAGACCGTAAAGGAAACGCCATCGACGGCACGGATGGGGTGCCGGTGCGAACCGAAATGGACCTTGAGGTCTTCGACTTCGAGCAGCGCCCGGCCATAATGACCGCGACCATCCTCGGTCACTTCCCCGAACGACTCTTCCTCGTCGCCTCGCTGGCGATAGCGCGCATAGACCCTACTCATTCCAGAAATGGCACCGCACGGTGCGCCCTCCTTCGATCGATTCGCACTCCGGCACCTGCTCGGAGCAGAGATCCCGCCGCCGCGAGCAGCGGGGATGAAAGACACAGCCCGCCGGCAGGGCGCGCGGGTTCGGGACGGTACCCGGTATGCCGGCCACCCTCCCCTCGCTCCCCGCAAGCCGGGGCACGGCCTGCAACAACGCACAGGTGTAAGGGTGCTTCGGATCGCGCAGGACCTGTTCAGTCGGGCCCGACTCGACGACGCGCCCCGCGTACATCACGTTGACCCAGTGCGCCACGTCCGCCACGAGGCCAAGGTTATGCGTAATGAGCAGCACCGCCATGTGCAACTCCTCCTGGAGCTGCACCAGCAGGTCGAGGATCTGCGCCTGGATCGTCACGTCGAGCGCCGTCGTCGGTTCGTCCGCGACCAGCAGCGCCGGGCGACAGGCCAGGGCCATGGCCATCATAACGCGCTGCTGCATGCCGCCGCTGAGCTGATGGGGATAGGCCCGCAGGCGCGAGGTCGGATCGGGTATCCCGACCAGACGCAGCAGTTCGATCGTCTCGGCGCGGCGATCCACTTCCGGACGATGGAGTTTCAGCGCCTCGGCGATCTGGTACCCGATGCGAAAGACCGGGTTCAGGGAGGAACCGGGTTCCTGAAACACATACGAGATCTCGTTGCCGCGCAAAACACGCAATTCCTCATCCGGCATGGTTAGGACGTTGCGGCCCTTATAGATGACTTCGCCGCCCACATAGCGACCCGGCGGCTGTGGCACAAGCCGCGCCAGCGACATGGCCGTGACGCTCTTTCCGCAACCGCTCTCGCCCACCAGTGCGACGGTCTTTCCGTGCGGGATCGAGAAGGTGACCCCGTCGACCGCCTTCACGGGCCGCGTTTCGCCGCCGAAATGAACGCGCAGGTCGCGGACGTCGAGGAGGACATCCGACGCCGGGCCGGGCTTGGTGGTGGAAACAGGTTGGGGCGTTGCGAGCGACATGCGAAATTCCGGTCAACAATGAGCGCGTACCCTACGCTGCTTTATGCCACGGCACAAGCGCTGAGCGGGGGGGAGGCAAAAGGCTGGGGTGCATGAAACAGCCAGGCGCGGAAGCCGCCGACGCGCCTTTCGCGCTATGGCGGGCCAGGCGTGTCCGCTCCAAGCGACCACAGACCTCTCCAGGAGGAGTTCATGTGCCCAAACACCCCAAAGGGGTGACAGATCAAAGCCCATGGCAGCGCCATGGGAATTATTGCATGCAGAACTTCTTGCAGGCTGAAGGCCTGCCAGAACTCGGGCGCGACAAGAAGAGCCGTTGATACCTTCGCGGAGTCATTTCAGAGGAAGACGAACCTCCAGCCGGACGCGAAAGCCGCCGACGCGCCTTTAGCGCCATGGCGGGCCAGGGCGCGTCCGCTCCAACAGAACCCGAACCGGCTCGACGCTCGACGGGGCGCCGCGATTGGTGGGGCTTGGTGGGTCTGCGGCGGGAGAGCGGTGGAGCCAACGGTCGGATTCGAACCGACGACCTGCTCATTACGAGTGAGCTGCTCTACCAACTGAGCTACGTTGGCGCGTGCTATGGCGGGCGACTATAGAGGGTCGATGGGAGCTGTCAAGAAGTTGGGCTACCGCGGGGTCCAGAGGAACGTGTCGACCCCTTCGGAACGCAGCAACTCGAGTCGCACCCGCCTCGCGGTCGTCCGGCCTTGCACCACAACGCGGTCGACGGAGACGAGAATATGGGTGGCTTCGCGAGACGGCAGCGGCAGGGGCGTCAAGTCGATGGATACGTCCTCCGCGCGCGCCAGCTCGGCGCCTTCGGCATCCACCCAGCGCACCAGCCCTTCGCGTAACTCCATGACAGTGTTGGGGAAGACCGGCGGGCGCACCAGGGGAAGTGCCGCAAAGTCGGCTTCGCCCGGGGGTTCTACGAGATCGAGTTGCAGCCAGTTGTTGAGAACTTCATGGACGCGCAGCAACGGCTCGGGCGACCACTCCCCTTCTTCATCCTGCACAAAGACGAGCTGCCAATCGCGCGCCGCCAACCGGCTGATGCCGCGCAGTCCGCCGGTCCAGGACCAGAGAAACGGGAGCCCTGAAACGGTCACTTCCTCGGCCTGGATCACGCTCGGTGCCACTTCCAGCGGCCCGCCATACTGCACGCCGTCCAGCCGCACTCTGCCCCTCAGCAGGCCGCGCGAATCCTCCACATGGAATGGTTTGTCCCAGGCCGTTTCGAAGCGACTCATGAGAAAGCTACGAAAGCCGTCCGTCCCCACAAAGAAATAGGCGCCGATCAGGATCACCAGGATACAAACCGCGGTGGTCACGGTGAACCGGATCAGCAGCGTGAAGCAACCCACACGCTCCTCGGTCTCTCTCTCTTCCTCGAACTGTTCCTGCTTGCTCATGGTGTTCCTCCGGGTCCCTGAAACCTATCCACGCGACAGCGCCTGCGAGCGGCACTTGGCGGCAATCACCGCGTCCTGAAGGCTGGCACTCACATGCCGCTCCTCCAGCACACCGATCGCCGCCTCGGTCGTTCCGCCTTTCGATGTGACACGCCGACGAAGCTCGTCCGGGGGCAGCCCGGTCTCGCGCAGGAGCCGCGCCGCACCTTCCATCGTCGCAACCGCAAGCGTGCGCGCCGTTTCCTGGTCGAGATCGATCTCTTCCGCCACAGTGAGGATGGCCTCGATGAAATAAAAGAAATAGGCTGGCCCCGACCCGCTGACCGCGGTGACCGCATCCATCTTCTGCTCCGGCACACGCACCACGGCGCCAGACGCCCGCAACAGCCGCTCGGCACACCGTAGATCGGCCTCCGTCGCCGCGGCACCGGGCGCGATGGCCGAGACGCCGGCACCGACCAGGCACGGCGTGTTTGGCATCGCGCGGACCACGCGCGGTGCACCGCCCAGGGCCGCCTCGATCCGTTGCGTGGGTATGCCCGCGGCGATACTGATGACCAGTGCCTCCTGGGGCAGCGATTCCCGTAATTCCGCGAGCAAGGCGTCCATGCTCTGTGGCTTCACGGCCAGCACCACCACATCCGCGCCACGGACCGCCTCCGCATTGTCGGCGGAGGTCGTGACACCAAAACGGGAAGCGAAAAGGTCAAGCCGCTCAGGCAGCAGGTCGGTGACGACAACCCGGTCCGGCGGGCAGAGACCGGCACGCAGCAGACCGCCCAGCAGGGCTTCCGCCATGTTCCCCGCACCCACAAAGACCAGGCGACTGGGTGCCCTATCCGCTTTCATCGTCATTCACGTTCTCCAAACAGTGCCGACCCCACCCGTACCCAGGTGGCACCTTCCGCAATCGCAACGTCGAGGTCGTGGCTCATTCCCATGGACAACTCGGGCAATGCAAGCTGGAACGCATCCTGCCAGTGATCGCGCAGCTCGCGCAAGCGACGGAAATGGGGCGCCGCATCCGCGGGATCAGGCGTGAACGGCGGTACGGTCATCAGCCCCTGCACCTCCGCATGATGGCACGATGCGATCGCCTCCAGGACGGGGGGTGCCTGCTCTGGGGCCAGACCAAACTTAGACGGCTCACCCGAGACATTAACTTCCAGAAAGACGGTCATCCGACGCCCGGCCTCGGCGCACTGGGCATCCACCAGCTTGAGCAGTTTCAGGGAGTCGATCGAATGGATGGTGTCGAAGAGCCGCACGGCCAGCTTCGCTTTGTTCGACTGCAAATGCCCCACCAGATGCCAGTGCAACCGGCCGGGCGCCAGTGGAATCTTCTGCGCAGCCTCCTGGACGCGGTTCTCTCCGAAGACATCGATGCCGGCCGCCGCAACTGCCGCCACGGCATCCGGCCCGAATGTCTTGCTGACCGCCACCAGACGTACCGATGCGGGATCGCGCCCGGCCTTCTCACAGGCCGCCTCCATCCGCGCGCGAACGCCTGCCACTCGCTCTTCTACACCTTGCATGCCACGGGTTATAACCGAGATTGGTCGACATGGCCACGGGGTTCTGTGGAATGCGTGCGCCCCGGGCGCATCTCACCACTGCTGGTCCTGCACGTGGAATTGGGTCCTTCGTCATTGAATGCTAGCCGCCATCTTCCTAGATGACCACCGCGATCGCAGTCGCCAGCAGCAGAAACGATTTGCGCCACTATTTGCGGAACCGGAGAATCCGAACTTGTCAGCCGCGCGCGCCGATGGCAAAGACTCCGCATGCCAAGTCCTCGTCCATCCGCTTCCCTGCTGCCCGCCGGGAGCTGGCAGTCCGGCTGGGAAATGCGCGCCTCGGTCTGGTCAGGTTGTGAGAACCGCGAAGGCGAAACCCCGTTGCGGACGCTGGCCAACCCGGGCGACATCGCCCCAGTAGAATCTCCGCCGCCCTGGAGTTTTCACCTGGGACCGGGTGCCCTCTTCGGAACACCGGTCGCCCGGCTGCTCGCAAATGGGTTCCTGATCAGCTTTCCACAGGCCGACCCCGACGCCCATGTGGATATGCTCTTGGTCGCTCCGAATACGATGGTGGGGCGGGCAAGCATTCGTATTAACCCCTCTCTCTTCTGCCCTGAGGCGGAGCCGGTCGAGGAGCCCGGCTGCATTTCCGTGGAGGTTACTGGATGCGCCGTTGTTCTGCGAATTGTTGCGGAGGAAGAGACGACCCGTTTCTGCCTCGCCACCTCGCGGGAGGGCCTGGATGCCGCGCGAACCGCGGCCGAGCAGGGGCTTGCCCTCAATCTTTCGGAACGTGTCGAGAAGGAACTGGACCTGCGCAAGACCTTCTGGAGCCAGCACCGGCGGGTCGGCCAGGAACAAGGGGTCCAGCAAACGAGCTTCGAGCGACTGGTTTTTCGCCTCGAACCCCCGACTGCAAAGATCCCCGGATGGTGGGTGCGAGACGACGAGGGGCGCTTCCCGCTGCGCTCGCTATATGCTCTGGTCCGCGCCTGGCGCGAGGCGGATGAAAAAGTCGCGGTGCGCCTCGTCCGCACAGTCCTCGCCAGCCTGCCCGCTTCGGGCGCGCTCCCGGCCGAGCTGCATCCAGACTCTGGCGCGCAAACCGGACACACTACGTGGCCACTGCTCGTGAGCTGCGTCTGGAGCCTGCGCAAGGCGTCCGGCGCCTCAAAGCTGGTGGAAGAAGCACTGCCTGCGCTGCGAGGATATCTGCAATGGGCCCTCGATTACTTCGACCCGCAGGGCCAGGGTGCCCCGGCCTGGAAAAAGGCGGAAGAGTCCCCTACCCCGGAGACGTTCGACGCAGACCTCTTCTCCGCCGGCCTGGCCGGCATGCTCCTTCGCGAAACGGACCTTTTCTTTGAGCTGCTCGACCAGCATCCCGACCTGGCACTGGACACCGCCGAGATCAGCTTGGCCCGGGAGCGCATCGAAGACCATCTGCTCAGCGAGCTGTGGGATGAGGAAGCGGGCATCTTTCGCGACCGTTACAGGAGCGGCAAGACCGTCACGCGGATCACCGTGTCCGGCGTGCTGCCCCTGCTCTGGCCGGGTCTGGAAGCCAAGGCCCGCGCCGCCCTGCTGCGCCACTTGCAGGAAAAAGGCACGCTCCACCGGCGCACCGGCTGGGCGGCATGGCAGGCATGGGAAGATGATCCCACTCCGGCTCCTGTCCGCTGCGACCATCAACTGCTCCTCCTCGACCGCGTGCGCGAAGTCAGCCTCCCCACTGCCGTACAAATCGGCGTTCGCGTCGCGGAGACATTGGAGCACTGCTTATCGGAAGGACGCCCCTTCCCCGCGCAGCTCAACCAGACTTCGCCGGACGACGACACGGCCAGCCCCCCGCATGCCGAAATTGACGGCGCGTGCCTCTACCTGCTCTGCAAGAGCCCGCTCCTTCTGAAGCATCCACAGAGTGTCTCCAAAGTCGCCACACGACTCGACGAGAACCGGAATTTGCTCGCCGTCGCCTGCCTCGGCGCACTGCTCTTGCTGATGGGCGTACTTGCCCTGCGCGAGTGGCGAGGCGGCGCCATGGACAGCGAAGCAGCCGCCGCCGCCTTCGGGCTGACGGAACAACTCATCAATTCCCGTCAATTCGACCAGGCTTTGAAGGGCTTGCAAGAGATGGAGGGCAGGGTTAGCCAGAAGTCCCTTGACTTCTATACCGGCATGATCCGTTTCCACCAGGGGGACTTTGCCGCGGCTGAGCATCATTTTCGCGCCGCTGCGGATGCAGATGGCCGTGAAGCGGAGGCGATGATGAACCTCGCACTATCGGTGTTCCGTCAAGGGAAATTAGACGACGCCCTGAACCTTTACGAGCAGATTATCCAGCAATTCGACCAGCGTAACCCGCAGTTTGCGCAGATGGCCCGAGCGGCCATGAACGTGATTCGAGAGAATGAAGCCACATTCCAGCAGAGCCTTGGATTCGGGCAATAAAGAAGCGCCTCCAACCCGCGGTTGTGGCGCTCGAATCCCGAATAGAATAAAGGAAGGGGGCCATGCGCCAAGGAGGTCGGGGTGAGGAACCCCATGAGGGAAACGCATAGCCGCCCTTCCACATCTCAATCTACTCTGACCATGTCAAAAATCAAACGTTCAAAGTGGCGGAATCGCTGACAGCCTGACATAAAGCATTCTCCGTTCCACGATCAGCATCTAATCGTCTCAAACCCGAAATCCTTTCCCCATGAAGAATCATCGAAAAACGAATCCCGCCCCTGCCCGGTCACTGCTCTTCCTGGCGCTTGTGCTGGGCCTGCCTCTCACCTTCGGCAGCGGCTGTTTTCGCAACGAGACCTTCGAGCACGTCTTCTCCATCCCGGCCCTCACCAACGAAACGTGCAGCGCCCTGGTATCGAGCGTCGTCTTCGCTCAGGACGGCGTCCTTTCCGCGACGCCCGATCTGGAGAACCAGACGTTGCATGTCACCTGGAACTCGCGCCTCACCGCGCTGAAGAATATCGAGGTCGCCATCAAGAACGCGGGCTTCGATGTCGACGAGAGCATAGGGCGGCCCGCCGCGCGCGACGAGCTTCCCGAAGCCTGCCGCTGACGAGGCAGGGAGGATCGCCCGCATGAAGGCCTGTACGGAGATCTCGATTCCCGAACTGCCCCTCGTGCGCCAGGGCAAGGTCCGGAACGTCTACGAACTGGGCCGCCATTACCTCTTCGTTGCGTCGGACCGGATCTCGGCCTTCGACTGCATACTGCCCAATGGGATCCCGGCCAAGGGGCAGGTGCTCACGCAGCTCTCCGCCTGGTGGTTCGATAAATTGCGCGAACGGACGCCCCACCACATGGTCGACCGATGCGCCGACCGGGTCCCATCGCAGGTCGAGCGTCACGCGGAATGGCTGACGGGCCGTTGCATGATCGTAAGGAGGGCCGAGGTGCTGCCCGTGGAGTGCGTGGCCCGCGGGTTCATCGCCGGGTCCGCCTGGTCCGAATACCGTCAGACCGGCGCCGTCGCCGGGCAGAAGCTCCGGCCAGGCTACCAGCTTGCGGATCGTCTCGACGCGCCCATCTTCACGCCTGCCCACAAAGCGACCACCGGACATGACGAGAATATTTCTTTCG
>SLOV01000059.1 GCA_007132345.1 Kiritimatiellia bacterium | reverse complement strand
CGGGAGAAAGCGGGTTCGAGAACCCGCACTCCAAAAGAGATTTGGAGTGCGCTTTCTTGAAAGCGCTTTGCGGAGGGAAAGACGGGGATGAGAGTGGCGCACCGGAACTCGGCCGCGCCTTCGAGAAGGCGCGATGAAAGCGGGTTCGAGAACCCGCACTCCAAAAGGGATTTGGAGTGCGCTTTCTTGAAAGCGCTTTTCCCCAACGGTGCGGAGGGAAACACCGGGTTCTTGAACACTCGTCACCATCAGACTCGCGCGCCAGGCTCTAGGCGATTTCATTCAGCAGACACGTCGCGGGAATGGTGACGTCAATGCGCGCGATCTGACCGGTTCGGTTGAAGAGAAGGGCGGAGGTCTGGGCATTCAGGCCGTCGCCCCGGATGTTGTGGCGAGTGCCGTCGGAATAAGTCAAAACCAATCCGGGCAACTCGCCAATACGATAGACGATGGGTACCTGGCAAAGGGTGAAGGCGAGCTCGCCTGCCTGCGTCGGAATCTCGACCTTCTTGCCGTCAACCGCGTAGGCGGTCAACACGCCCGGCTCGGCCGCGAATTCGCTGCGCCGCAAAAGGGTCGGACGGAAACAAAGGCAGCCGGTTCGAATCGTAACCCCCAATTCGCCAAAGCGCGTCAGGATTTCTTCTTTGACTTGCCCGGTCATGCCGGGCTGTTGCGCGCCGCGATCGGGAGGCGTGTGGGAATGGGGGTCGAACGGGAACGCGCCATATTCCTCCGGGGTCTTAGCGGAGGAGAGCCCGCCGCGAATGCGGTAGTATCGCTCGGCCAGGGCACGTTGCACGGCCTCCGGGGCCTCTTGCCGAACGGCGGTCTGGTAGACTTCTTCCACGGCCAGCAGCAGCTTGGTGACCATGTGCCAGTAGATGGAGCCCAACCCTTCGTAAGCGACCATGGTGCCGGAGCGGCCGGTAAAGGTGCGGTGCTCAAACACGCGCTCGTATAAATCGAGAATCGCCTGGCGGTCCCGCTCGACGGCGGCCTTGTAGGCAGGCTCTTCCGCGACCCGATCAAGGACCCAGGACAACTCGGAGGCGTTGCCGAGATCGGGATTGAAGCGGCCCTCGCCCCGTGCGTCCAGACCGAGCAACCGCGTGTTGTTGGCGGCGAGCAGGTCGTTGAGCAGGCCGATCTTCTGGACCTCCCCGGCGGGGACGCGATTCTTATCGAGGTAGAGCGGAAGTTCGCGGTTCGGGTAGAGAATGAAACTCTTCTGATCGGGGCGATAGAGGTCGCTGGCGTACATTGCGTCGATCAGCGCCACGGCCTCTTCGGGAGAGACGAGGCCGCTGCTCAGCGCGGAGACCTGACCTTCGAGCATGAGGTCGAGGTGGTGCACGGCGGCGCGGCCGGGTTCGAGGTGCAGCATGTTGTAGGCATGGAAGAGCTGATCCGGGCGGCGATTGGCGAGCAGGGTGTGCTCGACATAGGCGCGGGCAAGGTCGAGCAGCTCGAGGAAATCGGCGCGAGGCAGTTCGGCGGTTTCGCCCAGGCCCTGTGCATAGACATGCTCCCGATAGCGACCGAACGCTTCGCCGAGCGCGTCGAGCAGCCTGCGGCGTTCTTCGTCCGTAATGGCGTCCTGGTCGAGCAGGCCGCGGTGGGCCTCGAAGGTTTCGCGTACCTCGCGGAACCAGTCGAGGACCGGCGCGGAGACGGAGAAGGTTTCGGCCTGGGCGTCGCCGAGGAGGCCTTGCAGGAAGACGAGGAAGCGGCGGAGATAGCCGACGGTGACCATGGAGAGGCCGGGCCCGGCGAGGGCGTTGTTGGCGTCATTCCATTCGGGGCGCTGGGTGTTGAGCCAGATGCCGCCATCGAGGACGAGGTTGCAGAGCTTGGCGAGCAAGGGCACGAGGAGTTTCTCGGCGAGCGTGACGTGGCGGACCTGCCCGTTCTCGTCGGAGAGGAGCAGGCCGTCGGCGCCCACTTCGTGCCGGCGCGCCAGCAGACGCTTACCCATTTCGTCGTCGTACTGGATAGTGCGCCGGCAGTTGGCGACAATTTCGGGATAGGAGCGAATGCGATAGGGAATCTCCGCATAGGTGAAGAGGGGGGTATTCAGCAGGCCATGCAGCGCGTCTGCGTGGCGGCTGCGGGAGGCTTCGAGGAGTTTGAGCAGGTAGATGAGCTGGTGATCGCCCCAGTAGCCGATGTTACTCCACGGGTCGTGCGGGTCGGGGACCTCCCAGTCGATGCCGTCGCGTGTGAGGCGGTAGGGGTTGAAGCCGTCGACGGTGGAGGCGTTGACGAACTTGGCGATCGTGGATTCGAGGTAACCGGGGAAACTGACGGCGAGCGCTTCCCAGTTCTGGAAGATGTCGCGCCAGTTGCCTTGATAGAAGTAGCAGCGGCTGCCGTCGGGATTGCGCATGTGAATGGCGAATCGGTTCCAGGGGCGGCTCGGATCGCCGTGCCGGCGGCTGAAGGTGAGGGGCAGATATTCGTAGCAGATGCGGAGCAGGTCGGGGTCGCCCACCGCTTCGGCCTTGCGCAGGAGCGCTTGCAGATCGAGCGGGTCGGAGAGGTCGTCGAGAAAGGCGCGATTCCGTTCCGCCACGGCGCGTTGCCGGTCTTTCACGAAGAGGCGGAAATCGGCGAGCGGGATGGTGTAGCCGGTCTCGAAGACGCCGCCGCGCATGCAGTTGAAGAGGACGTTGGCGAAGTGGTGCGTGTCGCCGACAGGGTCGGCGGTCTGCTGCAGGCCATCGGCCATGGCCACAAGGTGGGTGAGCGCGTCGGTGGCGCGGACGATTTCGTCGTCGATGGTCGCGGCTGCATCGGGGCAGGCCTTGAGCCACTCGGCGCGCTCGACGATCTGAAGCGGGTCGAGGTGGGTATCGGCGACGATGTCCCAGCGGCGCTCGCCGGCGACATCGAGTGTGAAGGTGGCGTGTTGAAGGAATGCGGGGCGCCGCCCGCGGAGGACGGAATCGCTTCGCGCAAGGGCCTGATCGCGGAAGGCGGTGAGCACACCGTCGTCGGAGAGCAGCACATTGGCGCTCTCGAGGCCGCGGCTCCAGGCGATCGAGGCGCGGAGCGATTCGGCGGGTTCGGGCAAATCGCTGATGCGGGCCGTGAGCGAAAAGATGGCGAGGCCGGTGTCGGCATCGAACTCGGCCTGTTTGTAGGCATCGGCCAGACAGCTTGCGCTGCGCTGCAGGCCAAGCGAGATGCCGGGCGGCAAGATGTTGCGGAGTCCGTCGAGCAGTTCGATCTGAACGGGCGCATCGTTGAGATTGATCAGGCGTGCCGTGCGGACGAAGCCGAGCGTGTCGCTGGTAGACCAGCGATAACGGAAGAGCAGGCCGAGGTCGCGGTTGAATTCCTCAAAGAGCAGCTCGTTTCCGGCTGGATTCTTGTAGAGGTTCCGCGCGAGATCGAAATGCTGGCGGCCATCTTCGGCGAAGGGGCTCCAGACGGCGGCGCTCTCCGGGGGGCCGACGCGGAGCAGCGTGATCGACCCGGTTTCCTGGTGGGCATAATGGAGGCGGTCGACGGTTTCGTACGGGAAGAGGGGGTGCTCTTCGTCGATCCGGCCGACGGTGAGGCCGCCGCGACTGGAGATGTAGAACCAGTGGTTCGAGGGGCTCAGGAGGCTGATCAGGAAGGCTGGCATGCGGTCGTATTCCGCGATGCGGTAGTAGGGGCGCCCGTCGATATCGGCAAAGCCATGCGCGGCATCCGTACTCGCGGCGGAGCGGGGCGGGGCTTCCTTCGGGAACAGAAGCGCGGTGGAAGAGTCGGTGGATGGGGAGTGCTTCATGGATTTACCCTTTCAGGCCTGTCATGGAGATGCCTTCGATGAATGTGCGCTGGGTGAAGAAGAAGAGAATGATGATGGGCAGAATGACAACCGTGGAGGCGGCCATGAGGTAATGCCACTCGGTGCCGCCCTGCTGGCTCTGGAAGAATTGCAGGCCGAGCGCGAGGGTGAAGTCTTTCTGGTCGGTGAGATAGATGAGCGGCCCCAGGAAATCGTTCCAGGTGTACATGAACTGGAAGAGGGCCACGACCATGAGGGCCGGTTTGCAGAGGGGCAGCATGATCTGCCAGTAGATGCGGAATTCGCTGCAGCCGTCGATGCGGGCGGCGTCGGAGAGGTCTTTGGGGATGGTGAGAAAGAACTGG
>SLOV01000191.1 GCA_007132345.1 Kiritimatiellia bacterium | reverse complement strand
GTTGGGTCACCAGCGGCACGGCCTTCATGTTACCCGACTCCCCGCTGGCGAACGGGTTGCATCGCCTCGAAGTGGGCATCGAGCGCAACGACCAGGGCGACCCCGCGGTGGCGGTGCGCGCGTTTCCGCATCTTGCCGATTTCGACGAGATGAGCTCCGACACATGGTTCGTCTCTTCGGTGGTCCAGGGCATGTCGATCCGGGTCTACGACGAGGAGGACGAACGCTGGCTGGAGCGGTGGGACGATACGAACGCCATTCCGAGCCTGGTAGAGGTGACGCTCTACATGCCGCCGATCGAGGGGGAGCGTGAGCCCGTTAGAATTGCGCGTGTCGTGGAGATTCCCGTGGCCCCGGCGGTCGCGAACGCCGTGCGGTTCCGGCAGGAAGACGAAGAAGACCGCGAGGCGGCCGAGGCCGAGGCCGCGCGCGCGGCGGAGGCGGCAGGCGGAGGGCGAGCCGCGCCGGAACGCGACGAGAGCGAAATCGTCGATACGCCGTCGCGCCTTCAGCAGCCGATGGGGCCAGGAGGCCTCCGATGAAGCGGTCGCCGGAGAAACAGCAGGAAGGGGCCGCGCTGATTGTGGCCTTATGGGTCCTGGTGATGCTGGCGCTGCTCGTCAGTTCCATTTCCTACGACATGCAGGTGGAGGCAAGTGTGACCTCCTATTACCGCCAGCGCTTCAAAGCGCAGCATCTTTCGCGGGCCGGTGTGGAGTGGGCCAAGATGTTCCTGGTGCAGAGCCAGGGCATGCTATCGAGCCTTGAAGACGAAATGCCCGAACTGGATCTTCAACTGAAGATTCTCCGTCGTGGCGTGGCCGTGCGGGGCTATCGGCACGAGATGGAGGATGGCTTCTTCGAACTCGATATCGTGCCCGAGTCGAGTCGTCGCAACATCAATCTGCTCGTGAATGAGCCGGACGATCTACGTGAGATTTTCGACCAGGCCAACATCACCGATATTCAGCAGCAGAACGAACTGATCGGCGCATTGACCGACTGGATCGACGAAGACGACTTCACCTCCGTCAATGGGGCCGAGTCGGACGACCCCTTCTATATCGAGCGCGGCTACAAGGTGAAGAACGCGCCGTTGGACAGCATCGACGAACTCCTGCTGATCAAGGGCTTCACGGAGAGCGTCGTCTTCGGTGGTCCGGCGGAGGTGGAGGGCGATCCTCCCTATCTCGGCATTGCCCGGTGGCTGACGGTGTGGGGGGACGGGCGCGTGAATGTGAATTCGGCCACTGCGGAGGTTCTGCTGACGCTGCCCGAACTGGACGAGTGGATGGTACAGGCGATCATCGATGGCCGCGCGGGGCTGGATGGCGAGTTCGGTACGGATGACGACGGGTTTACCAGTGTGGAAGAAGTTATCGCGATCACTGGCGCCGATCCATCCATCGCCTCGAAGATTACGGTGGACGACCGTCGCTTCGTCCGCGTGGTGTCGGTCGGCGAAAGTAACGACGTACGCTCCGGCACCTGGGTCGTGTTTCGGCAGCAAGGCGCAGAATTGACGCCGGTTTTCTGGCGAGAAGAACTGATGCCCTGAGATCGGGCAGCCCCTCTGAATAGAACCTGGGCGGGGCATTGGAAGACGGGCAGGGCTCAGTCTGGTCGAGCGGTATGCAAAAAGCGGCGGTCCCCGCGGGTTGGGCGTTGAATCCCTGTGCACCCCCCGCTAGGATGCGGGCTTTATCGGGTGTGGCAGACGAATATGGCAAGAAATCTGATACATGGTGTAGCGATCGCGGCAGATCATGTGGCATTCACCACAATGGAGCCGGGCAAAGAGGCTTGGCGGGTGACCGCACAGGATCGAGTGCCTTTGGAGCTGCCATCGGCCGATCCCGCGGCGGAGCCCTCCGAGTCGCAGGAAGAGAATGGCCCCACTGCCGACGAGCTGCTCGCCAAGCAACTCCGCGCGCTTGCGCCACGTCTCAAGGGCGAGTGCAACGTGGCATTGCCGGCGGAGCGCCTACTCATCCGCGTTCTCGATCTGCCGACAACTGATCCGGAAGAGATCGAAGCCATGATCGAGTTGCAGATCGAAAAGATCTCGCCCTTTCCCGTCGATCGTCTGCAGATCGGGTACGAGCGTCTGGGCGAGACGGAGACGACGGCGCGCGTCATGGTCGTGGGCGCCCGCCTGGAGGACGTGGATCGGATTGGCAACCTGTTTCATGGCGCGGGCCTGACGCCCCGCTGGATCGATGTCGATGTCTTGGGCTGGTGGCACCTGCTGCGTAAAGAGGAGCGTGTCGCCAAGTTTGGCCGCGAGGTCGTGCTGCTGGAAGAGAGCCACCGCCAGACATTGATCGTGGCCCAGGCGGGTGCTCCGCTGGCGATTCGCGCCCTGCCGGAAGCCGGTGAACTGACCGAGGAAGAACAGTACGCCGTGGTGGTCGAAGAGATCGACTACACCCTGACGTCTCTCGAAACGGAGTGGGGCGCGGTCGATCACATTCATTACGCGATCTGGTACGATCACGATCCGCCCGAGGCGCTGGCAGCGGCGCTGCAGGAAGCGACGGGCGAAGAGGCGCCGATGCGCACGCTCAACGATTTGCCGCCCTTAAGCCAGGCCCTGGCAGAGCGCGCCTCGGAGCGCGACGAAGCACGTGTGGATCTGGCCCCGCCCGACTGGGAGGAGCAGGACGAAGCCCGTTCGACCTGGCGGACGCTGGTGCTGGCCACTTCGATTCTGCTGGTGGTCTGGGTGGCCCTGCTCGCCGCTTTCCAGGTGGCCCTTGGCATGCGCCGCGCGGAATTGACCGATGTCCGGGCGCGGCGCCAGGGCCTGATCGAACCGGTCCAGCAGATTCGCGAGACGATGAAGAAGGTCGAGGATCTGCGCGGCTATACGGACCGCACCTATTCCTCTCTGGAGGTCCTCCGCGAAGTGGCCGTTGCTATGCCGCCGGAAATCGATCTGAGTTCCTTCACGTTCACGAAAGGGGGATCGGTTGGGGTGCATGGCGAAGCGGCGCGCGAGGATCCCATCTTTCAGTTCATGGAGAGACTGCAGGGTTCAGCGCTTTTCCGGGAAGTGAAACTCGATCGGATCGAGGAGCGGGCGCGCGCCGGTGAGGTCCGCTCCATCTTTCGGATTACGGCGCGGATGCGGGGAGAACCGACATGAAGGTCAGCAAGCGGGAAGCGAGAATGGTTTTGTTGGCGATCGCCGTGGTGCTCGGTGTGTCGACCTTTCTTTTTGGCGAAGCACGCTGGATCGAATGGAACGAGATCAACGAAGCCCAGCAGCGGCTTGAGGAGGAGATCGCCCTCGACGAACGGATGCTGGAACAGCGTGAGCAGTGGGAAGAGGAACTTGCCGAGTTGACGAGCCAGTTGCGGAGTTTTCCGCGCGGCCAGCAGGTGACCCCCCAACTGATGGAGCAGGTCAACGACATGGCGCGGCGCAGTGGGCTCTCGCTCCCGTCGCAGTCCCCCGACAGCGAGCGCGACCGAGGCCATGTCTTCGAGGTATCGATTCGGTGCCAGTTCCAGGGGAGCCTCGAGGCCCTGGTTCGCTTTCTTTTTGCGTTGCAGTCTGAGGGCGCTCACTTCAACGTGCGAAATATCACGGTATCGCCTACCGGGCAGGGAGACCAGTTGCGCGGAAACCTGACAGTCGATTGCGCCTATACCCGTACCGAGTCATGACCCGCACCGTCGCGGTTTTCGCCAGCAAGGAAGATGATGATGAATCGATTTCGTGAAAACAGGGCACTGAAGGGGTTATGCTGGTTGCTGTGCCTGCTCATGGTCGGCAGCGGCAACTCCGTTGTCTGGGCGCAGGTCGTACTGCCAATAAGCCTGCTGGACGGGGAAGAGGAAAAACTCGTCTCGCTCAGCTTCCGCGACGCGCCCGTCGCCGTGGTGTTGGACCATTATGCCGAGATTACCGGGCGCACCATGATCCAGTCACCCGGCGTGCCCCAGGTGCTGATCACCCTGCGCGGGCAGCAACGCCTTACGGAAACCGAGTTTCTGCAGGCCATCGAGAGCATCCTGCAGATGAACAACATCTCTTTGATCCCGCTTGGCGAGAAATTTCTCAAGGTAGTTCCTTCGGGAGAACTGGGCACCCACGGTGGGGAAATCCGGCGCGATCCCACTTATGGCGAACCCCTGCTGGACCCCGGTTCGGAT
>SLOV01000268.1 GCA_007132345.1 Kiritimatiellia bacterium | reverse complement strand
GGCTGTCGGCATGGCCGCCGCGCCGGGCCGCCGCGGTGACGCCGAGCGGGAGGGCCACTGCCAGCGCCAGCACCACGGCCATGCCCGCGAGTTGTAGCGTGACGGGCAACCGTTCGCGAATCGCTTCATGCACCGGCTGCCCGGTGAAGTGGGAGGCGCCCAGATCGCCCCGCACGGCGCGCCCGGCCCAGCGCAGATATTGCACCGGCAGCGGACGGTCGAGCCCGATATCGCGGCGCAGTCGTTCCGCCTGCGCTTCGGTGTATTGCATGCCGAGCATGGCGGTGACGGTGTCGCCGGGAACGAGGCGCACCAGCGAAAAGGCCAGCAGGGAGATGCCGAAGAGGACGGGAACGGCGAGCAGGAGGCGACGTGCAATGTAGGCGAGCATGCGGAGGTCAGCGGTCGAGCCAGACGTCGCGAAGCGAAAGCGTGGTGAGCGTTGGGTGGGCCACGAACCCGTGCACGGTGTCGAGGCGGGCGGCGGTTCGATCATTAATATAGAGGAAGACCATCGGAGCCTCGCGGGCCACGGTTTCCTGGATGCGATCATAGATCGGCTTGCGCTCTTCCCGTTCGAGCTTTCGGCGCCCTTCCGCCAGCCAGGCGTCGACCTCGGGGTTGCTATAGGCCTGCTGGTTCCAGGGCGCTTCGGTGCGGAAGAGGTTATGGGTCCATTCGTCGGGATCGACAAAGCCGAGCCAGCCGACCAGCGACATCTGAAATTCGCGCTGCCCGAGGCGTTGGAAGAACATACCCGACTCCAGGGCCCGAATGGTGACGTCGATGCCGATTTCGAGGAGTTGCTGTTTCACCACCTCCGCCGCCTGGACCTGGTAAGAGAAATCGGAGCCGACCAGCAGCCCGGCCTCGAAGCCGTCTGCGAGGCCGGCTTCTTCGAGCAGGGCGCGCGCCTGTTCAAGGTCGCGTGCCGGATAGATTTCGACATCGTGGCGCGCCCAGTGATTCGGCGGGATGGGGCCGCCGCGCAGGGGCTTCGCACGGCCAAATTTTACGAGCCGGTTCAGTACATCGCGATCGACGGCCCAGGCGATGGCCTGCCGCACACGCACGTCGTCGAAGGGCGGATGCGCATTGTTGAGTCCCACGTATTCCCAGAAGGTGCCTGGCACGGAGTCGACGGTAACGCCGGGAATGCGTTCGAGCCGTTCCACGTCGCGCGCGGCCACATCGAGGATGATATCGATCTCGCCGTTGCGCAGGGCGGTGATGCGTGCGGTGTCGTCGGGGATGGGGCGGAAGACAACCCGTTCGACGCGGGGGCGGTCGGCGAGGTGATAGTCCTCGTGCCGGGAAAGGATGAGATGCCGGTCGCGTCGCCACTCTTCGAGGCGGAAGGGGCCGCTGCCGCCGCCGGCCCGTTCGAGGCCCTGCTCTTCCACGGCCCGCCGATCCACGATGGCGTTCATGGGGTGGGCGAGATAGGAGAGCAGGGGTGCGAAGGGTTCGGCGAGTTCGATGACGAGGGTATGCGGGTCTTCGGCGCGCACCTCCGTGACGGGTTCGAACTGGTCGGCGCGCACGCCCAGCTCGCGAATGCGGTCGATGGAATAGACCGCGTCCTCGGCCGTGACGGCGGCGCCGCTGCCGTGAAAGACGGCGTTGGTGCGAAGCTGGAAGGTGTAGCGGAGCCCGTCTGCGTCCACGTCCCACGACTCCGCGAGGTCGGGCTCGAAGTCGCCGTAGACCTCCGCATATCGCAGCAGGGTACTGTAGAGGTTTTCGATGAGACGCATCGAGCCGGCGTCGGTGACGGCGTGCGGGTCGAGCGAGAGGCCGTCGGCCTGCAGGGCCACGATCACTTCGTCGGTGCGGGCGCGCGCGGCGGCGCGTGCGGATGCAGCGGTGTCCCTGTCGCGTGCCCCGCAGCCGCTCATTGCGAGGGCCAGGGCCAGGAGCGGAAGGAAGGTCGCGCGGGTCATTAGATGTAGCCCCTTTCTTTCTTTACGGGCCAGATCGGCTGTTCGGGGAAGCCTTTGAGGGCGCCGCGCTCTTTCCGGTCACGCTGGAAGGTGGGCGGGCTCATGAGGTAGGCCATGGCGAGGCGGCCGACGGCCTCGAGGGAGCGCAGGTGTGTGCGTTCGTAGCCGTGCGAGGCATCGAGCGCGAAGCTGATCATGGCGGTACGCACATCGTTGCCTGACTCGATGGCGGAGGCGGCGTCGCAGCGATAGTTCACATAAACATCGCGCGCGCAGTCGATGACATGCTCGGCGGCGAGGGCGAGCAGTTTATGCGTGAGGTGATAGTCGAAGGGGCCGGACGCGTCCATGAAGGGAATGGTGGCGCCAAACTCGGAGGCATTCTGGCCGGGGCCGTTGATGGCATTGTCGATGGCGACCATTTCGGCGACATCGCTGTGGAGAATCCCCGAGGCGCCGGTGCCGACTTCCTCGGAGATGGTGAAGACGAGAAAAGAGGTGAGGGGGAGTTCGGTCCCGGCCAGGGCGCGCGCGGCGGCGAGCAGGATGGCGACGCCCGCCTTGTCGTCGAGGTGCCGGGCCTTGATATAGCCGTTGTCGAGGATCAGCGGGCTGGCGTCGATGGTGATATAATCGCCGACTGCGACGCGGGCTTCCAGGTCTTCGCGGCAGGAGCAGGGTGCGTCGATGCGCAGTTCGACGTTCTGCCAGGAGATCGGAAGCTGATCGACCTTCTCGTTGAAGATATGGCCGGAGGCGGTGACGGGGAGGATGGTGCCGGTGAAGGTGGAGGTGTCGGTGAGGACGCGAACCCGCGCGCCTTCGGCGAAGCGACTGGACCAGGTGCCGATCGGCACGATTTCAAGGCGCCCGTTTTCCTTGAGCCGTTTGACCATGGCGCCCAGCGTGTCGAGGTGCGCGACCATGGCGCGGTGGGGAGAGGGGGCCTTGCCCCGCAGCGAGGCCTTGATGGCACCGCGCCGCGTGAGTTCGAAGGGGATCTTCATGCCTTCAAGTTCCGTGCCGACCAAATGCACCACCTGGTCGGTATATCCGGAAGGGCTTGGCGTTTCGAGGAGGCGCACCAGTACGTCTTTGAGATAGTCCAGGTCGAGCGGCGGGGTCATGAAGGCTGTCTCCGGTGGCCGCGCCGGTTGCGACGCGGGTTGAGGGCGGTCTGGGGGAAGAGCATGTCGATGAAGGACTCTGCGGTGGGTTGCGGTTCGTGGTTGGCCAGGCCGGGGCGCTCGTTGGCCTCGATAATGCGGTAGTCCGAGCCGGTAACGTCGGGTGTGAGGAAGTCGAGGCCGACCACGGGAATATCGAGCACCTGCGCGGCCAGGACCGCGGCTTCGCGAAAGACATCGCTGAGTGAGTCGGTGACGTCATGCAGGGTGCCGCCGGTATGCAGGTTGGCGGTCTTGCGCACTTGCAGGGTTTCGCCTTCGGGCAGGATTGTGTCGAGGGTGTGCCCGCCCAGTTCGATGCAGCGCTGCGTCTCGGCGTCGAGTGGAATCCGGCTTTCTCCGCCCGTGGCGGCGCTGCGGCGCCTGCTCTGCTTTTCGATGAGGCGCCGCACGGTGTGCCGTCCCGTACCGGTCACCGAGGGGGGACGGCGAATTGCAGCGGCAACCACCTGGAAATTGATGACGACGATGCGCAGGTCCGCGCCCTCGACCAGTTCCTCGATCAGTACATCGCTACTCACCTTGCGCGCCGCGAGAATCGCCTCCTTCACTTCGCCCGGCGTGCGCAGATCGACGGAAATCCCTGCGCCCTGTTCGCCCTGCGCTGGTTTGACGACGACCCGCTTGTGGCGGGCGAGAAAGGCGTAGGCCTCGTCTTCGCGGCCCGCCTCGATCTGGTCCGGCACGCGCAGGCCCGCTTCGCGGAGGCAGCGGATGGTGACGCGCTTGTCGTCGCAGCGGCTCATGGCGATGGCGGTGGTGAGTTCGGTGAGCGATTCGCGGCAGACGATGTGGCGGCCGCCGAGGGAGAGGGCGAAGTAGCCGTGTTCCGCATCGATAATTTCCACGGCGATACCGCGCCGACGCGCCTCCTTCACGATGATCTCGGCATAGGGATTCATGGCCGCCCCCGGCGGGGGCGCGGTGTAGAGTGGTTCGTTGAACGTGTTCTTGCGTTTGATGCAGAAGACGGGCACCCGCTGAAAGCCCATGCCGTCATAGAGCGAGATGGCTTCGTCGTTGTCGTACATGACCGAAAG
>SLOV01000174.1 GCA_007132345.1 Kiritimatiellia bacterium | reverse complement strand
CCAAGTACAGCGGCAGGGACAAGAGCGTGTAAGCCACATCATGGGTTCCTTCTTTGCCGCCAATGGTCGCCGTGAAGGAACCGACAGACGGCTTGTCCATGTTCAGCCGTACGGCAAACCCACGCCGCTTCTCCGAGAGAAATACCTGAAGGGATTTCAGGCTCCCTGAAGCACCGGCACGCACCTCAACGGGAATGATCTGGTCTTCATGGGTGCGGAGGTAATCGACATCCATAAAATCAGTTCTGCTTCGGCTACTCTTCTCACGAAATCACCATTGTAAAAAAACACTTATGCCGCTGAAACATGATTGGCTATTAGCGTTTTTTCCGGCTTTGGGAAGCTCTGTTTTCTGGTAATGAGGGGGGGCATGGGCGCCAGATCCACTGGGGAGTAACGTGGAATCGCGATGGTCACAACAGACTCCCAAACCGACCGCTCAGTTCCGCTGACATCTCCATCGGCTCGGCCAATGCCACCTCCTCGCCTTTACGGACGATCGGGCTGAGCCAGAGGTGGTTGCGCGACTCCGCCCGCAAGTTGGAGCGGTATGCCCAATGCAAAGCCACCGACCGCCGCCACCAGCAGAACGGCAGCCACCGGGTCCCGATCCCCTGACGCATAAGCAAAGCCCCGTGAAGTGTCGGTATGTTCGATGACGGCTGTGGGGTCTGAGTTGATTTGCCTCGAATCTGTCGCCTGAATCTCAGGGTTGGCCGATAGGGCGGTATCGCGGAAGCTCTCCGTCCTCAGAAAACACCATAGCGCCATCGATGTGTCATCGGTCCATTTCGCGACATTCGGATTTCGGGCTTCTTTCGGGCTTCCGTCTTCGATGCTTCCTTTCCGCAACGGCGGAGCAATCCTCTCAAGCTTGCCCCTGGGGCAGAGCTTCCTTTTCAAGACGCATGCAAGACAGTGGACTGCGCACTCGCAACCACCTGCTGGCCTCTATGGGTCGAATACGGAGCAATCGTGCCCCGAACGTCTGACGCGCCCGCCGAGTGATGGACGGACCACCCCCCGTATGGGTCATTCTGATCATCGAAGCCCTTTCCATGCGCGAAGCGCCCTGGGTTCTAAAGGGTGCGGCCAACCGTGGGTTCACGATACACGAGGGAAAGATCACCGGGGCGGAGATTCCGGCGGACACGACCCGGTTCGCGAAGGCACTGGGATACGGACAGAAGTCCAGTCTCGAAAGCGGCGGGGGAAAAGGGACAAATTCGCGGACATTTCATGCCCCACATGAGCTAATTATTGATATTTCATTACAATTAGGCCTATTCTGCGCGAACTAGAAGGGGACATTCATGAGGACATACGAAAAGACACATCCGTGGATCAATTTTCAGATCAACCTTCGTCAGATTGAGTATGGGACTTGGTTACTGCTTGGGGAGGCTGTTTCGAAGACAGAACATATTGCGGGTGTTCCCCTCCTGCCTGAAGCCGCTCAACGCCTGCACCAGGTCTTTCTGGCAAAAGGCGCACTGGCGACCACAGCCATTGAAGGCAATACGCTGACCGAAGACGAGGTACTGAAGCATTTGGCGGGCGAACTCGTGGTGCCCCCTTCGCGGGAGTACTTGACCCAGGAAATCGACAACATCGTCGAGGCCTGCAATCTCATCGGCAAGCAGGTCATTCACGAGGGGCCTTGCGCGATCACCGTGGAGGAAATCAAGGAATACAATCGGCTCGTGCTGCGCAACCTTCCGCTTGGGGAAGACGTCGTGCCAGGCGTTGTACGGGAACATTCCGTCATGGTTGGCCGCTATCGTGGTGCGCCGGCCGAAGACTGTGAATACCTGCTGGAGCGATTTTGCACGTGGCTGGATGGTCTCGAATTCCCAAAGGGACAGGAGTCGGTATTTTCTATCCTGGCTGCCATTGCCGCGCATCTCTACTTCGTCTGGATTCACCCGTTCGGCGACGGCAACGGACGCACGGCGCGCCTGATTGAGTTCCGCTTCCTGCTGGGCGCGGGATTCCCGACACCCGCTGCACATCTCTTGAGCAACTTCTACAAGCTGACGCGCACGGAATACTACCGTCAGCTCGACCACGCCAGTCGGGTCCAAGGAGAAATGTCCGACTTCATCACCTATGCCGCGCAAGGCTTGGTGGATCAGTTGCGGGAACAACTCGCCGTCATCCGTAATCTGCAATGGGATACGGCGTGGGAGAACTATTTGTACCAGCGGTTCGGCAAGGGCGGCGAGGCAGACCTGCGACGGCGGCGCCTGGTGCTGGACCTTTCGAAGGTCACGGATAATCGGGGCTGGGTACAGGTAAAGGATATCCCGATGCTCAGCCCTCGTCTCGCACGGGCCTATGCAGGCAAGACGAAAAAGACACTTTCTCGCGACTTGAACGAGCTAAAGCGCATGGACCTTATTTTACGCCAAGGCCGCAAGGTGAAGGCAAACAAGGGCGTGATCCTGGCATTTCTGCCCAGCCTGGCGAGAAACGAGGCATAAGGCATGGCAAGACGCACTGGGCAGGCAAAGCAAATGATTCAGCGCCGGTCAGAACAGACTCCCAAACCGACCGCTCAGCTCCTCCGACATCTCCATCGGCTCGGCCAGGGCGACTTCCTCGCCCTTACGGACGATCGGGCTGAGCCACAAGTGGTTGCGCGACTCCGCCCGCAAGTTGGAGCGGTATGCCCAATGCAAAGCCGCCGGCCGCCGCTTGCTCCAGGGGCACAACAACATAGAATTCACCACGGATGCGGGCAAGACGGTTGGCGGCGGAGAGCCGGCCTGAGACGCGGTTGAACGCCTTCCGTTGCAGGCCAAGTTGTTCCATCGCTTCGCTGCGGGTGAACGAGTATCGTCCCTGGGACGGGAGCGCCTCAATCCACGCCTCGAAAGAACGCGTCTTCTTTGCCTGCGTTTGCATCCACTTCTCCGGAAGCTATCGTTTGCATGTGGGTACACTTTTCCGCGCCAGATGCAAAGGATAACACACCCTGGGTTCCATGCTGCTCGGGTTTGGGGGCAGAAGGGGGCTATGAACATTGATTCCGCTGAAGAACCCTACTGCCCCGACAGAGGACGCAGATCTTCGTCCCACCCGACCACCTGTTGGCGGCACACGCCAAACATTACCCGATTCGCCGCAGATCCCCGCTGAACCCGCCACCGGCCACTGTTCGGCAAATAGAGGGGGCAAATAAGTGGTGTGTCCCTACCATGTCCCCTGTCCCTACCATGTCCCCGCCCAACTGACAAAGAGGGGTGACTCAGGGATTTGAACACGTCCAAGGTTCAGAACGGGAGCAGGATGCTCCCGCTACTTTGGGCGGAGGCATCCTTCTTTCAAGTTCGGGGCAACAAAGCAGCGGGTGAGTCCATTCGGAATCGCACTCCGAAATGCGGGCGGAAATCGCAAGCTCAATAAAACAAGGGGTTTCCGTTTCCGGAAACCCCTTGAAATTGGTAGCGGGGCTTGGATTTGAACCAAGGACCTTCAGGTTATGAGCCTGACGAGCTACCAGACTGCTCCACCCCGCAATCGATTCAGTTAACCCTACAGGCAGGCGCCAGATTTGTCCAGCAGACCCGCGCTCCCGTAAAGTCAGGGCGCAAGATACCGAATCCCCTGCACACATCAACCCTTTTTTCAGGCTATTTTTCGGGAAGATTGGCGCTGGGGCGTTTCTTGACTTTTCCAAGGCGTTTGGGGAAAATGGCTGACGGGTTGGAACCGCAACGAGGGAGACGGATGATGATGAAAGATTGGCTCATGATCGGAATCGCCACGCTGCTGAGTGTGGGCGTCGCAACGGCCGATGAGGTGAATCCAGGTGACTCGAGGGAAACGGTTCTTCGTACCCTTGGGAATCCCTCGGGAACGGTGATGTTCGGCGATGTTGAAATCCTGCATTACCCGCGAGGTCAGGTCGAACTGGAGCACGGCAAAGTGGTAGGGTCCAGCATTCTGACCGAAGCCGAGTTCCGCCGCCGCGAAGCGGCGCGCAGAGCGGAGGAGGAAGAAGAAGTCGCACGCAGACAAGCGGAAGAACAGGAGGCAAGGGAGCGCGTGCTCGAAGAGCAGGAGGTCGCGGAAGAAGAGCCGGTAGAGCGGGAGGACCCCGAAGCGATGGCAAGGCGGGAAGCGGAACTCGAAGCCAGGATCGCTGAAGGGATACGCCAGCCACCCCATGACATGTCCTCCCGAAGGCTCAGGCGATTTCGACGCGGCCGGTCGGAATCCTTACTGGAGTTGCGCGAAGAACAAATTCGCGAGGAGTTCGAAGCGGAGGAGTAATCCCGCTCGCGACGGCATCGGCAGTATAGCGCGCCGGTCTCAGAAGAGCGACGGGGCGTCGCTGCATTCGGCGGTTTCCATGTAACGATCGAAGAAGGGCCGGAGCGACTCGACGACGGAATCGTCGACACACTGTCCCATCAGGATGAAGTCGCGATCGCGGAGCAGCGTGTCCACGGGTTTCAATTGTTCGGCGCCAATCGAGAAGACAAATTCAAGGCGATGGCCATTGACTTTGGTGAGCCAGACTTTACAGCGCTCTGGATCGATACGCTCGGCGACGGCTTCTCTGAGTTCTTCGTCGGTCATCCCTCGATGCCCTCCCGGCTTTCCTGCTAGCGCCCCATGCAAGTTGACGATTCCGCCATTGACTGTGGAGAATCATGGCCGATCTGGAGCGGGCAGGCAATGCGAAAGTAGCCGCAAACCGCGAGATTGGCCTTGCGGTCAGGCGGACTTTGGCGGAGAACCATCGTAATGAGACTGCGTTATCTCGCCTCGGCCCTTGCGGCGGGGCTGCTGCTGGTTTTTGTCCTGGCCGTCTGGGCGATGGAAGCGCTGACCCGCGCGGATATCGACAAGCGGATGCAGAACTATGCCAGTTTTCTGACCAGCCGCCTGCTGGAAGGCGATTTCGAGACTTGCCGCGATTATCTCCTGCTGATCACCGAACTGGAGAACCACCGCTGGTTCCGTTTGCACGATCTGGCAGGCGAAGAACTGCTCCTGGTGGAAAGCAGAGTGGAAGAACTCTTTCTGGATAGTCTGTTTCGGCGGGTGGGGCTTATCCACGATTTGAGCTTGAGCCAGCCGCTCACGTTCAATAGCGAACCGGTGGGGCTGCTGGAAAGCGAATGGACGGATCGCAATGCCTACTATTACATCGGCCTGGCCCCCTTCCTCGCGACGCTTGGCGTCTTTATTGTGGCGTCGACCTGGTTCCGTCGGAACCGGGAACAGGTACAGCAGGATCAGCTCCGGCTGGAGCGGGAGAAGGTAAAACGCCTGGAATCGCAGCGCAACCTGGAGGAGGCGCAAAAGCGCTACAAGCAACTTGTCGACAGCGCCACGGACATCATCTACGAGTGCGACCTGAAAGGACGTTTCAAATACATTAACCCGGTTGCCGACAAGTTGCTCGGCTTCGAACGGAACACCTTGCTCGGCAAACACTTTTCCGGCCTCATCCATCCCGACTACCGGAAAGAGGTGATTCACCGCTTCATGCAGCAGGCGCAGGACCGCTCGCCGACGGTCTATATGGAGTTTCCGGTGACGGACCAGAACGGGAAGGAGCGCTGGCTCGGTCAGCATGTGCAACTCGTGTTTGAAAAGGATGAGCCGGTCGGCTATCAGGCAGTGGCGCGGGATATCACCGAGTTGAAGCACGCCATGGCGGAACTGGCCGAACGGGAGGCCAGCATGCAGGAAGAAATGCGTGTGGCCCGGGCGATTCATCAGTCGCTGATGCCCATTTCGGTGCCGAAGCTGCCCGGATTCGAGTTCGGCCTGAAGATGGTGCCGTCCGGCATGCTCGGCGGCGACTTCATCAATTTTGTGCAATACCCCGACCGCACCCGTCTAGGCGTGATCTTTGCAGACATTACCGGCCATGGGGTTGCGGCGGCGCTTCTCTCCAGCATGTTCAAGGTGCTGGTCGACGAAGTCATGCATTCCGGGGCCTCGCCATCCAGTTGCTTCACCATTCTGAACCGGCGCCTGGCCGCGGAATATCCGGAAGGCAATTACGTGAGCGCCTTCTTTGCCATCTTCGACCGGCGGAACCGGACGATGACCTATGTGAAGGCTTCGCAGGAACCGGTCTACCTGATTCGCAAGGGCGAGGCGATTCGCGCGATCAGCGACGGAGGCCCCGCCCTGGGCCTGCTGGATCCCTTCACCTTCGGAGAGCCGGGTTACGAGCAAGTGACGCTGAAGTTGCAGCCCGGCGACATGCTCCTGTTCTATACCGATGGCCTGGTTGAACTCTGGGATGAGGAGCGGGAACTCCTGGAAGAGCACGCCATCGAGCGGTGGCTGGAGGCGGATCGCCACCTTGGACCGCAGGAACTTGTGGATGCGCTCTACCGGCGCGCCACCACATTCGCGGGGACCACGGATCTGCCGGACGATGTCGCGGAACTTGCGGTGCGTGTGGAGGAGTCGTAGGCTGACGGCATGAAGGAGTTGCGCGATGAAGGCTGATTTCCGCAGGTTGATTCTCTTTCCGACGGCTATTCTGCTCTGCACATCTTCCGCTCGCGCCGAGATGCGAACGTGGACAAGCGTCTCCGGGGCAACAGTGGAGGCGGAGTTGGTCGAGCAGAGCGGCGGCGAGGCGCAGCTTCGTACGGACGACGGGCGAACCCTCTCGATTCGTCTGGACCAATTAAGCGCCGCGGATCAGGAATATCTATCGCGCGCCGACGCCGCGGCACCCGCGGCAACGCCAGCACCGCGGGCCGCCAGCCCCCGATCGCCGGCAAGCGATTCGTGGAGCCTGTTGGATACCGTGGGGCCCGAGTTGATCAATGCGCGGGGGCGCACGGTATCCAGCGAGGAATTGCGCGACAAAGTGGTGGCCATCTATTTTTCCGCGGCCTGGTGCGGGCCATGCAGGCGTTTCACGCCGGTGCTGGTCGACTTTCATCGGGATCTTCAGCGGGACGGGCATCCGTTCGAGGTGCTGCTGGTCAGTTCCGATCATTCGGAACGCGACATGCAGCGATATATGCGGGACACGCGCATGCCCTGGCCAGCCGTACCGCATGGGAGCGATGCGGCAGAGGCACTCTCCCGCCGGTTCCGCGCCAGCGGGATTCCCCGGCTGGTCATTGTGGACAAGGATGGCGCGACGATTCATCAGAGCGCCAGGGCGCAAGTCATCCATGAAGGGGCCGATGCCTGGGACGCCTGGATGGAGAGCCGGGCGCATCGGCTTGGAACCACGCGGTAAGGATCCGCGCCCGCGACGTTTCGCAGGTCGAAGGGACAGGCCTTATCTTTTCTCGCTGAGAGAACCTACCGGCGCTTCCCGTTTACCCAGGCGGGCACTGTAATAGCCGCCGCGATGGACCAGCGAAAAGCCGCCCGCCTCGACCGCTGCGCAGATGCTCTGCAACGGATAGTTGCCGGGTTGCAGGGTCACAAAGGCGCGACGGCCATCGTCCGGCCAGGCGACGCGCTGGAGGGCATCGGCCCCCACCGCATCTTCCAGGAGGGCACGCAGACGGGCCCGATCCTCTTGGGGGAGCACTGCACTAAAGCCAAACTCGAGGGTATCGATGTAGGCGCCGCCTGCATGATCGCCACCGGACAGAAAGACCTGCCGGTGGTACGGCCGCCCGAACGAGTCAAACATGGTTGTTGCATTCGCCGTCATTGGGTTCTGAAGGTAGAATAGCCCGGCCCGTGACGTCGAGCCTATCTGCGCTCCCCGAAGATCGTCACAAAGAGATCGCGGCCCGAGGCGCGATTGCGGTGCTCGCAGAGGTAGAGCCCCTGCCAGGTGCCCAGCGCCAACCGGCCCCGCGCGATCGGCACGAGCAGGCCGGAGCCCAACAGACAGTTTTTGATGTGGGCAGGCATATCGTCTGGCCCTTCGAGGGTGTGCGTGTAATAGGGCGCGCGCTCCGGCGCGAGCACGTTGAAGCCAGACTCGAGGTCCGTGCGAACATCCGGGTCGGCATTCTCGCTGAGGGTCAGAGAGGCGCTGGTGTGCAGGATGAAGAAATGGGCCAAGCCCACTTCGAAGTCGGCAAGCTCCGGGAGCTGGTCAACGAGTTCCCGCGTGACGAGATGGAAGCCGCGTTTGTGGGGTGCAAGAGAAAGCTGTTTCTGGAACCAGGCCATGATAGATGGGTGCGCGCCGTTCAGCGCGTTGCTACCGCTTCGATTTCCACGGCCACATCTTTGGGCAGGCGCGCCACCTGAATGGTCGAGCGAGCCGGGGCCGTCACCTCTTCGAAAAACCTGGCATAGACACCGTTCATCTGGGCGAAGTCGTTCATGTCGCGAAGAAACACCGTGGTCTTGACGACGCGGTCGAGGGACGAACCCGCCGCCTCCAGGACGGCCTTCAGGTTCTTGAGGACCTGCTCGGTCTGCTCTTCGACACCGCCCGCCACAACGTCGGCAGTGGCGGGGTCGAGGGGGATCTGGCCGGAGGCAAAGATCAGGTCTCCGCATGCGACGGCCTGGTTATAGGGCCCGACCGGCGCGGGGGCATCTTGCGTGCGGACGATTTCCTTTTTCATCTCGTTTCTCCCTGGGCTGCGCCTGGCGCCGTATCGCCTTCGGCTGGATCGAACTGGAGCGCGACGGAATTGATACAGTAACGCAAGCCGGTCGGTTGCGGGCCGTCCGGAAAAACATGGCCGAGATGCGCATCGCACCGGGCGCACAGCACTTCGGTGCGCAACATGCCATGGCTACGGTCCTGTTTTTCGAGCAGAGCACCTTCCGCCGTCGGTTGCCAGAAACTGGGCCAGCCCGTGCCTGAGTCGAACTTGGTTGCGGAATCGAAGAGGGGCGCACCACAGCAAATGCAGCGATAGAGGCCCGGCGCCTTCAGGTCATGATAGGCCCCCGTGAAGGGGCGTTCCGTGCCATGTTTGCGCGTGACCTGGTAGGCATCAGGCGACAAGCGCTGCCGCCAGGCTTCATCGTTCTGTTCCACTCGATCCATCTTTCCCTTCCTCCGAACTTGCTGCGGTCGTAACGGGTACCTGCAGAGCACGCAGATGTGCCTCCACGGCGGACGCCAACCCGTTCAGATGGTAGCCCCCTTCCAGCACGGAGACCAGCCTTCCGTTTGCATGGCGCGCGGCAATGCCCATCAGAATTCTTGTGAGGGTGACGAAGTCATCGTCCTCCAGGAGAAAATGGCCGAGCGGATCGCCGACCCGCGAGTCGAACCCGGCCGAGATAATGACAAGGTCCGGGTGAAAGCGGTCCATTCGCTTCACCAGTTCGTTTTCGTAGACCGCCACGATTTCGGCAGGCGGCGTATGCGCGGGAAACGGGGCATTGAAGGTGGTGCCGATGCCCGACCCGTGTCCGGTTTCGAGGTGCGTTCCGGTTCCCGGATACCAGGGATACTGATGGCTGCTCATATAGAAGACAGTCGGATCGTCATAAAAAATATCCTGGGTCCCATTCCCATGATGCACATCCCAGTCCACGATCAGCACGCGGCTGACCTGCGTGTGCCGTTCCTGGGCATAACGCGCACCGACTGCGGCATTATTGAAGACACAGAAGCCCATGCCACGCCCCGCGGATGCGTGATGCCCCGGCGGCCGGACGGAGCAAAAGGCGTTGTCGACCCGCTCCTGCATGACGGCATCGATCGCGTTCAGGACGCAGCCCACCGCCATATTGGCGGCACGCCACGATCCATGGCTCACGGCTGTGTCGCCGGTGCTGAGGGTGTGTGCCCCTTGTTCGATCTCCGTGCGTGCAAGATCGATGTAGTCCTCATGATGACAGAGCAGCAGCTCCTCTCGTTCCGCTGCGCGGGGCGGCAGGCGGACCAGGCCCGGCAGCACCTTCCCGGCCCGCAACCGTTCCTCGATAGCCGCCAGGCGCGCAGAGGATTCGGGATGCCCATAGCCCGTATCGTGGGTCAGCATCGAAGCATCGCTGACCCAGCCGGTCCGCAGGCCGTTCGAAGCGGGGACATGCTCCGCATACTGCGCGTTTTTCAAATCCATCCTCGTCTCCAATAATAGGCCAGGGCCGTGAACTCGCGAATCAGTTCCACCTGACTCTCCAAATGGCTCCAGACCCCGTAGCGCCAGAACGTGCCCGGCCCAACATCTCCTTCAGCGCCCGTGACACGCGCCGTGAGTCCATGCACCGACCGGAACCCCTGCCGCCGAAAGCAGAGCAGGGCGCGCCGCATGTGCGCGCCGGAGGTCACGATCCAAATCGGTTCTTCCAATAGCGACGCATCCAGCATCTCCCGCACGGCCACCGCCTGTTCGTGCGTATTGCGCGCGCGGAACTCCATCAGAATACGATCCGGGTCCACGCCGCGCATCACCAGTTCATCCCGCATGCGGCCCGTGCTCTGCACCTCCGGATCGTCGGCGGGCAGCGAGACAATACAGAGGGCCTCCGGGTGCGCGTGCGCTAGCGTTGCCGCATGGTAGCAGCGCAACAACCCCGATTCGCTCGGAATCCCGCCGCCGCCCAGCACCACAATCACCGCGGGCGCCGGCGGATCGATTTCGGCGGCACGCAGCCAGGCAAGCGGCCGACGATGCCAGCCCAGCAGGGCGCCTGCCGCCTGCAGCAGAAATAGCAGCGCACAGGTATAGAGCAGCCCGCGCCCGGCCCCAATAAAAAGGCGCCGTGGCGATATCCGCTTCCGATCAGGCGTCGTTCGATCTATCATAGGCCCATCATGAAAACCCGTTTCAGCGACCATCCGACGATACCTTCTGCCGGCGATGGTGGCCAGTCCGTTCGGGGTGCGCCCGGCGATTCCGCGTCTGAAGGGACCTCACAATGAAATCCCTGCGCACCGCCATACTGATTCAGGTGATCTACTCGATCCTGATCGTGCAAACCGTTCTGCTCGTGCTCTCCGTGGTTTCACACCATCGCCAGTTGGAAGCGCACCACGAAGTGACCCAGGCCCTCGCCTACGCCCAGCACCAGGAGCCGCCCACCTACGCGGAGGCGGTTCTCATGCCGCTCCGCACCTTTACCCTGCGCTTTGTTCTGGCGGTCCTCTGCGTCCTCTCCGTCACAGTGCTGCTGGTTCAAATCGGGTTGCGGCGCCTCATTTATGTCCCGATCCAGAAGATCCTCGTGGCCAACGAGGCGCTCACGACAAAGGGCGCCCCGCAACAGGCGACCATTCCCGAACCGGACATTCCCGATAACGAATTCGGGCTCATCATGCGCTCCCGCGCCAAGACCCTGCAGACCCTGATCCGCACCCAGGAAGAATTGACACGCAGCAACCAGGCCCTCGAAGCGCGCGTTCGCGAGCGGACCCGCGAACTGGACGAGGCCCTGGAGCAACTCCGCTCCTCGCAGACGCTCCTTCTGCAGGCAGAGAAGATGTCAACGCTCGGCTCCGTCTCGGCCTCACTCGCGCACGATATGGCGCACCCTCTGACCGCGATCCGTTTCCACGCGCGCAAACTCGGCGGCATGGACACGCTCGGCACCGAAGCGGAGGTCGAACTGAAGAACATCCTCGAAGCCACCGACCAGGCACAACAGATCATCGAGCACTTCCGCGACTTTGCGCGGAAACCACAGACCCTGCACGCCGTCGACCTCAACCAGTCCGTGCAACGCTCCTGCACGCTGATGTCGCATCAGTTATATCACGACGGCATCCAACTCCATTGCATCGTATCGCCCGACCTGCCGCGGGTCTGGGCGGACGAAGTCCTGTTGCAACAAGTGGTCGTGAATCTCATTGCGAACGCCCGCGACGCGCTGATGGAAGCGAGGAGCGGGCGGAAAGGCGAGATTGAAGTACGCACAACACGGGAGGGCAGCGATCTACTCCTGTCAGTCTCCGATAACGGCCCCGGCATCTCGGCGGAGCACCGCGCGAAGGTGTTCGATTCCTTCTTCACCACCAAACCGGCGGGCAAGGGAACGGGGCTGGGACTCTCCATCGTGAAGGGCATCGTCGAGCATCTCAACGGCACTCTGGCCCTGGATGGCGCGCCGGGGGGCGGGGCGTCGTTCCGCATCGTGCTGCCCGCCGTGGCCGAAGACGAGCCCCCGGACACGGAGGAGCAACCCGAACAGATGGAAGCGGCAACACGCTGAGCGACCCTACGGCGCCAGCGAGGGTTTCCAGCGTTTTCGGATGCGTTCCGGTTCCGTTCTGTGCTTTACTTCCCGCATGAGCGCTCGACCGTCTAAAGGACTTCAGGTCGTTTTTGCCAGCCTGATCATGGTTCTTGCCCCACTGGCGGCCGTCCATCTGGCCCGCTCCTTCGTTAACAGGCGCACCGCCCGCATCGATGCGCGCACCCCGCTGACCGAACGGGAGCCCGCAAGAACGTCCCTGCTGCGCCTCGACCCCGTGCGGCTCCGCGAAACGCGTAAAGAGGGCAGCCGCTTTCGGGGCTACGCCATGGGCAGCATCGAAGGCACCACGGTTCAGCGTGCAAAAGTCGACGTCTATCTCCCGATCTTCGAAGGCGAAATCCGCAGCCTCTGGGTCGCCCCCTGGAGCGCGCACTTCACCGCCGAGGTCCTGAGGAACAATGGAGTTATCATCGAGGAGCGCCGCACCTTCGAAGAGGTGCGCAGCGTCGAGTTGCTCGCACCGGCGCGCCTGACCCGTCTCCAATACGAGCTTGGCCCGGAGGTCAACCAGGCCATCCTCGGGGTGGCGGCGGCACTGGCCGAAATGACATGGGGCGCAAGCCTCCCCGTGGGCATGGCCATGGTCAAAGCACAAGACCTCGATTATGCCAGCGTCTCGCGTCTCACCGGCATCGACGAACAGGTGCTGGCCCGGCAGGAGGGCATGATCGTCGGCGCCGCCCGCATCCTCGACGAGTTCGAAGGCAAGACCGTGGACCTGCGCATGCAGGATGGCCGGGTCCAGTGGGTCGACGCGCCCGACCTGCCCCGTCGCCTGGTCACAACCCTCGGGCGCGTTCAATCGCTGATCGACTACACCGCCGTCCCCTCTCCCGCCCTGGCCGTTGGCGAGGAAACCGTGCTCTCCGATCTGATCGTCAACGAACTCTTCCCGCCCGATCTGACCTCCGACCTGTTCGGCGATTACGATATGCAACTCACCCTGACGCTCGTGCGGATGCCCGACCGAAGCGATGAAGAGCGAACCTTCGCCCGCTTCGAAGGCAGCGGTATGCTGCACCTGCTCCATGCCGACGGGAATGTCTCCGCGCGGCTCGCGGTGGAACAGGCCAGCCTGCTCGTCGACCGCACCGCCCCCGACAATCAGTTTCTGCATCGCCTGGAGATCGCCACGCCCGTGACCGCGCACTTTATCGAAAAGCAGGCGCGCTTCCGCCGCATGCAGTGGGATGGCGATCTGAGCCTGCGCCTCCTTTACCTCGTCGATCTCGTGCCCTGACCCGCCGCCGATGAGCCTGACCGTCCATCCTGTGGCCGGCCTGCGGCTGGCCCCGCGTTTTGCCCTGACCCTCCCGCAGGCCTTGCGTGCCCCGGCAGGTCGCGTGACCCTCATCGCCGGCGACAGCGGCAGCGGCAAGAGCATGCTGCTGCGACTGCTCGCGGGCGATACGCAGGAACTCCCCACGCCGCCACCTGCCGTACCGGCCACCGTGCAGATCGATCCCGACGCGGACCCTGTTCCGCTCGATCTTTTCTTGCAGGAACCCACGCGGCTCTCCTATCTCGCGCAGCAGACGGCGCTACGCCTGGACCTTGTGCCCGGTCGCGCCCTGGCGGATTGGCGCGACTTGCTGACCGCCGCCTACGGCCCCGATTCGGAGGTGCGCAGGTTCGCCACCTCGATTCAGGCAGCACTCAAAGAATCGCTCTTTACCGAGGACGAGCAGCAACTGCTCTTCGGCCCACGCGCCCCCCGCATCCGTCATCTCAGTGGCGGACAGCGCCGACGGCTCGACGTCATCCTGGCGCTCTCGTCGCCCGCCGAAATCGTCCTGCTCGACGAACCGGACAGCGGCCTCGACGAGTTTCGGCGCCGGGCCCTCTTCGAAGCGCTCATCGATGTCGCCGCCACCTATCGAAAAGTCGTGGTGGTGGTGAGCCATTTTGCGCTGCGCGAAAGCCCCAGCCCCGCTGCACCCCTGAACGTGTGGCGCGTCAGCCGGAGCCCCGGCAACGACGAAGCCACCGTGGCACCCGCCGATGAACCTGCGCCGAGCTCGGAGCCCCTGCCGATGCACGACCCTCCGGAGGCCCGCGGCGATATGCGGGTCGATCAACTCCTCATCTATGTCAGGCAACGGCTCGCCGCCGGGCGGACCCGCACCACAGCCGCTTTCCTCGCGACGCCGCTCGTCCTGATGACCGTGGTTCGACTGGCCATCTACCCGGACCCGATCGCGGACGGACCGTCCCTGGCGCTGCTCTTCTTTTATGCCGTCGCCTGCTTCTGGCTCGGGACCGTACAGGCGACCGGCTTCTGGTCCGATGAGGCGTCGCTCTTTCAGCGGGAGTGCCGGCAAGGCGCCTCTTCCTTTTCCTTTCTCACCGGGTGCCTCGTCTATCTCGCCCTGCTGCTCGTGGCGCAAGCGGGTCTGGGTGCGCTCGCTCTCAAATACGCGTCATGGCCCGCCCTCTTCTCGCGCAATTGGACCGCCGTGGGCGCGGATCTGCACATCGGCTGGGGCCGTCTCACCTTCTGGGGTGTATGGGCCGGATTCAATGGACTCTTCACCGGCCTGGCGGCGGCGACGGTGCAACACCGCACCTGGCCGCGGGCTACACATCCCACCACGGCGCAAATGCTGGCCCTGCTCTTGACCCTCTCCGCCATCGTCTTCAGCTATCCCATCGTCGGGAGTCGCGCTTACGAAGGGGTGCTCGAAAACGTACAGACACCGAACCGGCTGGCGCTGCTGCGCGAAGCGGCCACGAATCTGCGTCAAACCGAGGCGCCGGTTCCCGCCATTCTGCTGGCCGAAGCACCGGTCGGGGTCGCACCGGCCTTTCAGGGGCTATGGTTTCAAGGCGAGCGGCCGCGTCGTTATGGATTGGCCCCTGCACTGCTCGACGAATTTCAGAAGGAGGCCGTACCCGTCGCGGCGTTGAATCTTTTCTGGCTCGCACTCCTCTACACACTGATCCTGAGACTTGCCTATCGCATGCGCCTGCGCGAGCCAGCGGGCGCGGCTGCGGCGCGTTGATGGATGCCGTGGGGGTGGCGGGGGCGGGGGCAATTGGTAGAGTGGTCCCTCCTTCGCCAAAGGCTTCGGAGGGCAGGCGGTG
>SLOV01000383.1 GCA_007132345.1 Kiritimatiellia bacterium | reverse complement strand
AGAAGGCGAGACGGTCGCGGCCGAGCATCCAGACATCTTCATCGAAGCGGCCGGCGAGGGTTGCGTTGAGGGTGACGGCGTAGAGGTCGTCGGTACAGGCGCCCTCGACCTCGATGGATTCGGCAAGAATCCAGTTCTCGTTGGTGGAGGTGGTCCCGGCGGGGACGTTCCATTCGTTGGTGCGGGCGAGAAAGATTTCTGCCGAAGCAGGGGCGACGGCGCAGAGGGCCAGGAGCCAGACGCAGATGCCAGCATGGCGGCAGGCGGAGGGGCGGCGGGCTGCGGAGGCGGTGGGAGGCATTGTTCAGGCGGTGAGTTTGCGGACCACGACCCGGCTGCCCTCGGCGGCCACAACGCGGACGGTGGACTCGTTCTCAATCCAACCGGATTCGGAGGTGACGTGCACGCGTTGGTTATCGATGAGGGCGATGCCGGCGGGTCGGAGATCGGTGATGGCCGTGCCCTGTTGTCCGACGAGATTGCTGTAGGACTGGGTGCTGGAGTGGGTCTCTTTCAGGTTCTCCTGGAGCGTGAAGCGACGCCCGATGAAGGAGCGCGGCAGGTAGTGGACCAGGAAAACGATATAGAGGGCGAGGAGGAGCAGAAGCCCAATGAGGCTGAGCATACCGCCCTGAGGCCCGAAGAGGTCGAACCCGACAATGGCGGCAAAGATGAGCAGCAGGCCACCGAGGGTACCCACGACACCGCCGGGCACGAAGATTTCGGAGGCGAGCAGAATGAGGCCTGCGAGGATGAGGGTGATATAGAGGGCGAGCGGTGGCATGGCGGGATCAGTTTTCCGAAACGGGCACAACGAGGATGTGATTGCCCGAGACTTCCACAACTTGAACGCGGGCGCCAGCCTCGAGATAGAGGCCGTCGGTGACGACATCGATGGGCTGGTCATTGATGAGCGCGGTGCCGACGGGGCGGAGGGGGGTGGTGGCCACACCGGTCTGCCCGACGAGCTGATGCTGGTCGCGCGAGGCGACATAGCCTTTTTCCGTGGAGAGCGTATCTTCGAGGCGGAAGACACGGAAGAGGCGGGAGCGTGGCATGAGCCGCCCCACGATAATGGAGAGGAAGACGGCGAGAATCACCGAGCCGGAGAAGTTGAGCAGGGGAATCTGGACGGCGTCCCAGGAGGGAATGATGGGGGCTCCGGGCATGCGTTGGACCATGGCCATAATGAGGCCCCAGGAGAGGAAGAAGATCCCCGAAATGCCGGCGATGCCGAAGCCGGGGAGGATAAAGATTTCGACGGCGATGAGGGCGAGGCCGAGGACGACGAGGACGACTTCTTCCATGCCTGCGAGCCCGGCGATGTGGTGGCCGAGGAAGAAGATGGCGAGCGAGATCGCGCCGAGAATGCCCGGCAGGCCGAGCCCTGGTGTTCTCATTTCCGTGTAGAGGCCGAAGAGCCCGGCGGCGAGGAAGAAGACGGAAAGGGTTTGAATGAAGCGGGCCAGGCTCTCGAGGCCGGTGGGCACGAGTTCGATGCGCTCTGCGTCGGCGAGGCCGATGCGTTCGAGCAACTCGTCGAGGTCGCGCACCGTGCCGCTGGAGAGGAGGGGGCGCGCTTCTTCGCCTTCGCCCACGATGCGCTCTGCCTCCATGCTGGTGAGGGTGAGCAATTGCCCTTCCGGAACGATCAGTTCGTCGCCGATCCAATATTCGTTTTCGCGGCGCACCATGGCTTCGGCAAGTTCCTTGTCGTGACCGCCGGTTTCGGCGGCGGAACGGATGAGGGCGGCAACGGCGGAGACCATTTTCTCCTGCACGTCTTCGGGCATTTCCTGCACGCCGCCGAAGGGGCTTGCGAGAATCGGCATCGCATCGCCGATGACGGAGCCGGGCTGCATATAGATTTCCCGCGTGGCGAGGGCAATAATGGCGCCAGCGGAGAGGGCCTGGTCCTGCACCAGCGTGTAGGTGGGCATATCGAGGCTTTGCAGCAGATTCACGATCTTGGTGGCATCTTTGAGCGTACCGCCGGGGGTGTTCATCAGGACGACGAGGGCGTCGGCGTCACGTTGAATGGCCTCGGAGACCCCGCGCCGCACCACGTATTCGAGGGCAGGTTCGATGACGCCCTGGATGGGCAGGATGTAGACGAGGCGCCGCTCTGCAGGCTCCGCCTCGGCGGGGGATCGACCTGCAATGGCCAGCAGGAGGAGCGCAGCCAGCAAGGCTCGGCAGGAAAAATGATATTTGCTTGTCATGTTGCGGCTTCGTTCAAGAACCTGTTAATCGTTACTATACACGGCGATTACGCGGAGGGCTACGAAAATCCATCCTTCCGCAAAGAGTCGTTTCCAGAGAGGATCCAAGATGCTGAACCATCGAATCTACATTCGTGACCTTACCATTCGTTGCATTATCGGCGCCTTCCCGGAGGAGCGGAAGGCGCGGCAGGATGTGCTGATCAATATCGTGATGAACTGCGACTTCGGGCGCGCCGCCGAGACGGACGACCTGGAGGACACGGTGAACTACAAGACGATCAACAAGCAGATCGTGGCGATGGTGGAGCAGAGCCAGTTTTATCTCATCGAGACCATGGCGGAACGGATCGCCGACATCTGCCTCTCGGCGCCCGGGGTGAAGGATGTTCGGGTGACCGTCGATAAGCCGGGCGCGCTGCGGTTTGCCCGTAGTGTAGCGGTGGAGGTCGAGCGGGCGCGCCAGGACTGACGGCCAGGCGGCCTATCAGGAGGCCTGGGCCAGATCGAACAGATTCTCGTCATGTTCCTTGCAGGCCTCCATGAGCAGGGTCATGGCCGGTACATGGATCTGACGTTCCTCCTCGGGAACCTCTCCACGGATGAACGTGAAGTGACCCCGGCGGCAGTGGAGAATCGCGCGTGCCGCCGCCTCGCCGCGGAGGTCGCCGTTGAAGGCGTCCACGATCTCGCCCTGGTGCACGATCAGGCGATGAACTTCGGACATGTCGGGGTCGACGATATCGAGAATGCCCGTTTCCCTGATGGAGTTGAGGAACTGAATGATCTCGGCCATGGAAAAACGGTCCAACGACCCGGTCAGTGCCTTCTGGAAGAGAGGGTTCAAGCCGTTTTGTGGTTCTTCCGTGGCGTTCAACTGCACGGCTTCATCCATACGTTGCTGGAGCCGTTGGGTGTGTCGGAAGAGCATATAAATGACCCAAGCCTGCAGGAAGACGACGCCAATGAGGATCTGAACCGAAAGGGTCCAGCCTCCTTCGAGACCGGGCTGGGCCATGGCGATGGGCAGGAGGGCGGGAGAGAGTGTGGACAGCTTCATGATCGTTTGTGTTGCTCAGGGTACAGATACGGGTGAGGAGTCGTCAAACGGTTGCACTTGCAGGAGGAGCGCCATGGTGCTTTGGCGAACGGTACGGTGGGTCTCGATTTCCTGTTGGCGCGTGAAGGCGAAGAGGCCGTCGCGCATGGATAGAATCTGGGAAACCGCCTGCTCTCCGGTGTGACGGCTGGAAAGCGCATCGATGATCTCGCCCCGCTCGAAGTAGAGTTTACAGGTGACGTCATCGTTGTCGGGTTCGATGGAGAGTAAGCCGGTTTCGCGCGAGGAGTTGAGGAACTGGATCAGCTCGGGCACCGAGAAGCTTTCCAGCGACCCGGTGAAGGTGCCACTGTCTTCTTCCGCGCCGGGTTGGGCATATTCTTCGTCGAACGATTCGCTGAAACTGCTGGCGCTGTCGCTGTCGGCCGCCGGACTTGCTGGCGTTTCCATTGGGCTGCCGCCCGGTGCAGCTCCGGCGGCGGTGCCGCTGTCGGCATTGGGCACTTCGGGGGGCGATGCGGCGGCCCGGCGTTTTGTCTTGCGGCGGTTCATGAAGAGGGCGAGAGCAATGACGATCACCACAAACCCCACCGTGAGCAGCGCAAAGAGAATCAAGAGGTTCATGGCCACCGCGACCAGCGTGGAGACGGTCTCGCCCGCGTCGGCAGCAGCGGTTTCGATCTGGGCTTCCATTTCTTCAGGCACGATTTCCGTCTCCGCGGCCTCGGCCAGAAGGGTGTCTGTCTCGTCGTCTCTTGCCTCTGTTTCGGTGTCCGCCTTCTCCTGCAGGCTTTCCGCGGGGGAGGCCGATGCAACCGACACCGTTTCATCGTCCAGTTCGGCCGGGGCTTCTTCCTGGGGTTCCTCGGCGGAAGCGATTTCCACGGGGGACTCTTGCTTTTCGGGTGCGGGTAAGT
>SLOV01000184.1 GCA_007132345.1 Kiritimatiellia bacterium | reverse complement strand
GTGAAGGACGGGGCTGTCATCCTTTGAGTTCCCGGGGGTTCAAGGACCCCCGGGAGAAAAAGCGCTTTCGAGAAAGCGCACTCCACATCTTGCGCGCCTTCTCGAAGGCGCGCTGGCGCGCCGAATGAATCAACATACTCTAGCCGATGCGGCTACTTGTTCACGGGGGGCGAGACTGTAGCCGCGGCTGCTAAGCCGTGGACAAGAGCGGGTGCAGGATATTCCCGATAAGGTCTTGCGCGATCTTCAGATCGTGATATCCTGATCCGTGCGTCGGGGATGAGCCCGCACGCTGAACCTACCGGGGGTCGGTTATGTATCAGCGAAGTGTCTTTTCGCGTAACGCGTTGTCTGCTGTGCGGTGGTGGTTGATGAGCGTTGGTTGCGGGCTCTTCTTCATCTCCGCAAGTACGCTCCCTGCACAAGCGCCCAATTTCGGCATTGAAACATGGCGGTGGGACTGTGGATCCAGCCACGTCACCATCTCGTTCACGACGAATGTGAACGCCGCCCTCGCGATGGACCCGGCCAATTATTCTTTCAGCCCTCCCGTCACGATCAACAGCATTACCCACTCGGCCCCCTCCGCGGTGGTAGAACTGGATGTGTCGACCCTGAGCACAACGGGGATCAATGTGCTCACGGTCACAAACCTTACCTCAGATGCAGGGGCACCCCTTGACCCACAATACACGCAGGCGTTTCTCTATTGCCACGATCATCCCCCGATTGTCGATTGCCCGGACGACATCGTGATCGACTGCGCCCCGGCCGGCGGCGTCACAACGAATTTGACCGTGCAGGTGTTCGATGATGACGGGGACCCGCTGACCGTGATCTGGAACATCAATGGACAAGATGTCGCCACCAACAGCGTGCCGGCCGGTACACCAGTGACCTTTGATACGGATTCTCATACGCAACCTTATCCGCCGGGCACCAACTCGATCGTCGTCATGGTGACGGACGGGGTTCACACGAATGAGTGTGGATTCAGGGTCATTGTGAATCCCGCCGGTCCTCCCGCCGTAGACTGTCCGCAAGGGCCGTTCGAGATCTTCGGCGCGGATTGCGCCAATCCTGTGGTGTTCGACCTGACCCCTCTGGTAATCATTCAGAATCCCTGCTACACCACCAACGATTTCACCTTTACGCATTCGCCCCCGATCGGCACGACGTTACCCGATGGAACGAACACGGTGACGCTGACCATCACCGGGCCGGGCGGTTTTCAGGAAGTCTGCGATGTGCTCTTCATTGTGGACTGCCCGGACGACCCTTGCGAAGTCTTTTGTCCCGATCCCGGGTTCCAGGTCGATATCGTGGATTGCCCGGCGTTCATGCCGGATGTGATGCAGTACGTGACGCTGTCCGGAAATTGCGATCCCAGCCTCTACACCATCACGCAGAGCATCCCTGTGGGCACCCCGCTCTCCAACGGGGTCTTCTTGGTGAATGTGACCGTCACCGGGCCCGGGGGCTTCCAAGAAGACTGCCGCATCACGATAGTCAACGAGTGTCCCGATGAGCCGGACAACCACCCACCGACGGTGGAATGCCCACCGGACATGGTCATCGAATGTGTGAGTGGCGGCACGAATGTGTCGCTCACCGCCAACTTCTCGGACATAGACGGCGATGCGCTGAGCTATACGTGGATCATTAACGGAACGAATTTTACGTCAGGTACCATTCCGGCGGGCGGTCCGCCTACGGTTGGGTCATCCACCATCACGCCATTCCTGACGATCGGCACGAATGTGATCTCAGTGACGGTCAACGACGGCCTGGCCCAGGATGAGTGTACGTTCACGGTCGTGGTGGAGGATGTCACACCGCCAATTCTGCATTGCCGCAATCTCGGCGTCCTTGTCCTGCCGGTAAACCAGGATTGCGAAGCCGTCTTGCCCGCCATGCCCTACTTCATTCAGCCGGGCTGCACGCCGCTGAACGATCTGGTGATTACCCAGACGCCGCCCGCGGGAACCATCCTCTCTCCGGGGAGCTACTGGGTCGTGCTGGAGGTGCACGACCCAGTCACCGGGCAGAGCGTCTTCTGCCGGTTCAGGGTTCGCATCGTAGACAGGCTCCCTCCGCGCGTCGTCTGCCCGCAGCTCGAGCCTGTCGAGGATTGCGAAGCGCCGATCCCGGACCTGGCTCCCGATCTAGTGCTCCACAGCAACTGTGACCCTGTCTCCGATCTCACCATCTTTCAAACGCCCGCGCCGGGCACCATCGTCGGTCCCGGCAGCCACACGATTACGGTTACGGTCACCGATTCGTCCGGCAACACAACCCAATGCACCACCGTCTTTGAGGTGCTGGGGATCGGATTCGTTGTGCCGATCGGCGACTTGTTCAATACGGGCGTAGATGGAACGGGTGCACTGCTTCCTCTCCATTCCGTAGATCCCCACTACACGCTGACGACCAGTGCCGATCCAAACTGGCCGGGGCCGAATGCTTATGTGGGCCATCCAAGACCCGGTGCATGGGTCGGGAATACGGCCGCGTCGCAGTGGATTTCACCGCGCACCAATGTGTTGGCGCGCAACACCAGCGGCCTCTACGTCTACCGCAAGGAATTCGTTTTACCGGCGACGTTCAGCAGTGCCGTAATTGTTGGGAGATGGGCCACCGACAACAGTGCCGAGATTCATCTGAACGGAGTGCCGACCGGCATTACGAAACCATCCACCGGGTTCCTGGCGCTGACGCCTTTCTCGATCACGTCCGGATTTGTGCCGGGCTTGAATGTGCTCGAGTTCTACGTCACGGCGATGCCATCCTCGTGGGGACAAGACTTCTTTACCGGCCTGCATGTCTCCGATCTAGCCGGCAGGGTTCACACCTGCGAGGATCCCGACCCTTGCGAGCCGCCGACGGTTCAGGTGGCTCCAACTCCCGGCCAATCCGGGTTCTGGGGAGGCTCGGCCACGTTCAGCGCTTTCACCGGGGGGACGCCACCTTTCGGTTATCAATGGTTCTTTAATGGCAATCCAATCCCCGGCGCAACCGGGCCGACCCTCACGCTCAGTCCGCTGACCTTCGCAAACTCCGGCTGGTACCATGTGGAAGTCACCAACGATTGTGGCGAGGTGGTCAGTCAACGCGTCTGGCTGCGTGTCCGATTCCGCTGGGTGGTGGTGATCGATACGTGGGATTTCGCCCGGCCCAGACCTCCTGCCGCAACGCTGGATCCCACCCCGGTGATCGGAGACAACGGTACGCCGTTGGATCCTGTCGATCCGGTGGACCAGGACTTGTATGCGAGCACGTCCGTCGCGGCACAGTTCGGTCAGGCAGATGAATTTGGCATCCCCGGCCCGGACGGCATGCCGGTCGATGTGATGCAGTTCACCTACGGCCTGCCCAATACCGGCTATGCGCTCAGCTATGAGCCTTCTGAGCTTCCGGCGCAAACGATCGTGATGGACCTCTATGTGCCCGAGGCCGTCTGCTGCCTGCCGTTGCTCTCCATCGATTCCAGCGAAGGTGATGACACGCTGATTCTCCTGCGGGCCGGCGAGCCGGATGGTGACCTGCCCGACGGGCATCCGGTCGTAGAGGTTCCCACCTCCGAATGGGTGCGGGTGATCGTTTCCTGGGACGAGGACGACAACCGCATCGAGGGGCATGTCCTGCTGCGCGAGGGCGGCACGCGCCTCTTCGACATCTACGGGACCGTGGCGCCGGGCAATGGCACCCTTCGTTTCCTTCCATCTGACGGCGGGGATCATGGAGTCGTCTATGTGCACTCGATGGCCTGGTTCGGGACGGCCTTCACGGAGGCCGACGTGGCGGCGCAGGGCGCGGTGGGCCGCGGCGGTGTAAGCGGTATGGATACCGTGCGGGAACAGCCCGTATTGGTTGTCGATCCGGATGCCGATCCAGACACGATCCGTTATCGTTGGACCGTCGCCGATTTCCACATCCAGCAGACCACCAACATGGTCGACTGGGAATCCCTACCGATCCATCCGACGCTGCTCTTCGAGTCCGCCGACGAGGTAGAATATCGAATCGATCTGCCGCTGGCGGAAGAGGGAATGCGCGCCTATCGGGCCGCATCCGGGCTGGTGGAGGAGGAGTGAGGCTCGCGCAGATCGCAGGTGCGAATCGAGACTTTGCCGTTGTCCGAAAGATGCGATCCTTGGCGGTGTTCAAAGAGATTCGAGTGTACGAGTACGTGTAAGAGTAAGAGTAGGGTGAGTTATGGCCACCCAATAAACGCTCAGCCTCTCAGGATCGAATCCCTATCTCGTCATTCGACCCCGTACTCGTACTCCTGCTCCTACTCGCAAATCTCCCGCGCCCATCATTCTCGGGCACGGAATGCTTCTGTGTTCAGACAGGGGAACGAGGCCCGATAATGAGAACCAGCCAACATTGAGCCTCGCCACGACGCCAGGACAACCCTATCTTCCGAGACCATGTTCCCTTATCTTTTACTCCTGTTCGTGGTCCTGCCGGTGATCGAATTGGCGCTGCTCCTGCGAATCAGCCAGTTCCTCCACCTGGGCGGCACGCTGCTGCTGGTGGTGCTGACGGGTATGGTCGGCGTGGCGCTGGCCCGATGGCAGGGGCTCCGGATCCTGGGCCAAATCCAGCGCGACCTGGGAGAGGGGCGCATGCCGGCCCCGTACCTGATTGATGGCCTGCTGATCCTTTTCGCGGGCGCTGTGCTCATTACGCCAGGGCTACTGACGGATATCATGGGCTTCCTTCTGCTGATTCCCTTCACGCGCGATTTGCTCAAAGAGCAGATCCGACTCTGGCTGGAGCGAAAATTGCGCGATGGCACAGTTGAAGTCGTGCATTGGGAATGGTAGGACGGAACGAACCATTCGGTCTCAGGGTGGGGCTGCATGGTGTCACGAGGGCGAAAAGGATATTGGAGCGTTTATGCGTTGCTATAATTTCAGTGCAGGTCCGGCGGTGCTGCCTCTTCCAGTGCTCGAAGAGGCACGGAGCGAATTGTTGGATTATCGCGGCTCGGGAATGTCGCTCATGGAGCAGAGCCATCGCGGCAAGCCCTACATGGCGGTGCATCAGGAGGCCATCGACAACATCTCTAAACTGCTGGGCCTGACGGACAGCCACGCCGTCCTACTGTTACAGGGCGGGGCAACGGCACAATTCGCCATGGTCCCGATGAACCTGCGGGGCCCAGACCAGACCGCCGACTACACGAATTCCGGTTCGTGGGCAAAGAAGGCGATCGCCGAGGCAAAGCTGACGGGGGCGGTTCACATTGCCGCCGATACCGCGGGCGAGAAGCCGGCACGCATGCCCCGGACGGAGGATCTGCAACTCAGCCCCGGCGCGGCCTATCTGCATCTAACCTCCAACGAAACCATCTCCGGCGTGCAGTGGAAGAGTTTTCCCACCGCGGACGCACCGCTCGTGGCCGATATGTCGTCCGATATTCTCTCGCGGCCGTTCGATGTCTCTCCGTTTGGCCTCATCTATGCGGGCGCGCAGAAGAATCTCGGGCCGGCCGGGGTCACGATCGTGATTCTGCGGAAGGACATGGCGGAGCGCGCCCCCGAGTCGGTGCCACTTTTCTTTCGCTACAAGACGCATCTGGATGCGAACAGCCTCTACAACACCGCGCCGACCTTTTCGATCTACCTGGTGAGCCTGGTGACGCGCTGGCTTTTGGGGCAGGGCGGGGTGAACGGCATTGCGGCACGCAACGAAATGAAGGCGGCGAAGCTCTACGATGCCATCGATGCATCGGCGTTCTATCGCGGCACCGCGGCGCCTGAGGACAGGTCTCTCATGAACGTCACCTTCCGGCTGCCCAGCGAAGAGTTGGAGGCGCAGTTTGTGAGCGAGGCAGAGAAGGAAGGGCTCAAGGGCCTGAAAGGGCACCGCTCGGTGGGCGGCATGCGCGCTTCGATTTATAACGCTTTTCCTGTCGAGGGAGTTGACGCGCTGGTCGCTTTCATGAAGGATTTCGAGCAACGCAATGGCTGAGTGTGCGCGCCTGTAGCTCAATTGGATAGAGCGTCGGCCTCCGGAGCCGAAGGTTGTGGGTTCGACCCCCGCCGGGCGCACCAGCCCCAATGCCCCTGAAAACGCCTGGAAGACCTGTTTGACGGAGATCGACAACGGGCCTCGACAAAGAGGGGCGAACGAAGGGGTTTCTGGTTTTGTTCGATGGGGGGACTCAGTCTGAATAGGCAGCAACCAGAGAGCGGTGCATGGAAGGTCGCACTTTTCGTGCTTCTTTCAACCGCAAGCATGGCGCCGGCGCAGCAGAACTGGTGGTGGGGCGGGGGTTCGGGGCACTGGACGAATACAACGTGGTATTCGGCGACGGATGGCGGGGGAACCCCGTATGAGACGGTTCCGCCAGTAAGCACAGGAACCACGACGCCAACCATGCATCGGATCTATCTGGACATTCAAGATGCAAGCGTGACCCTGCCCGCGACCCTGCACGCGGTGCTCAACACCAATCTGATCACCTACACCACAATTTACCTCGCCCGAAACGCGAACAAGACCGGTGTCGTGCTCAATATTGAGGATGGGGTGGATCTCCAGTCCAACCCCGCCTCCGGGGTTCGGGGCGCGCTGATTCTGGCGCACGAGACAAGCAGCGAGGCGACGATCAATATGTTCGGTGGCAACCTGGTGCTGGCCAATCCTCACGAAAACTCGGGACGGCCCGATCTCTTGATGCGGCGCGGAAAAGCAACCTTCAACATGTACGGCGGCACGCTGGATGTGGAGGGAGACATTGTGCTGGGAGACGGGACCTCGGCGAAAGCGACCTTCAACCTGTTTGACGGTGAGGTGCGGGTACATGGGGCTCTTTCGCGCAGCGCGACCGCGATATCGCGCTTCGATGTGCATGAAGGCACACTGATGATTGAGGGGAAAGACTGGACGACGAACGCATGGGAGTGGATCGACAGCAAACGACTCACCTCTTCTGTGGCGGGCAAATATGTCGTGGCTGAATACGATCCGGTGGAGAATCGCACCGTCGTTTACGCTGTGAAGGAGAACGAGCTGGATTCGCTTCCGCTGCGATCCATGATGCATGATGGGTATTTCACGCTTTTGTGGGAGGCCCAAGAGGGCTGGACCTCAACGGTGCTCACCTCCACGAATCTGATCACGGACGAGTTCCATGTACTGGCTGAAGGGTTGGATGTCGGGAGCTTCACCGTGGCCCTGGAGGATGCTCACCGGTTCTTCAGTGTCCTGCAAACAGACAGCGATGGTCAGGAACCCATCGCCATCGGTGCTGTGTCGGAAGGGGGCCTCTACCATCCGCCGGTACTCCCGGAGCTGATGATTGGAGAAAAATATGGCATGAAGAGCCTGATCGTCAACGGCTCAGCCTATGTTCTGAATGGTCAACTCTACAGGGGCGAAATGCCGGTTAGCATCCACAGGCAGGGCTTCTACCACTTCTCGGTCACCGTCACCAACGAATGGGGTGGCGGTTTTACGGAGTCCGTCCGTTTCTTCGTGATCGACCCGGCCGAACCGGCGCCTATTTATCCCATTCCGGCCTTCCGTGCCCGGCTTGACTGGATCGCCGATCATCCGCACGTGACTCCGACGGCCAGCGGCTCGGATCAGTTCGTTCTGGGCCAATCCAGTGGATGGGCCGACCGCCCCCGGATTCCGCCCCAGGACATCTACGGATTCATGGTGGCCGATCCGGATGCTCATAGCGAACGTCCGCAAGTCGTTCTTGTGGGCGGGAATCACCCGCCAGAGCTGGTGGCATGCTGGGCCTTGCATGGTGCGGTTGAGTTCCTGTTGAGCGACGATGAACGCGCGGAGGAGTTGCGCAGAAGGTACAGGTTCTTTGTCTATCCCATGGTAAACCCCGACGGGCGATTCGAATTCGAATTCACAGGGCGTCGCTCCCAGTCCAATCCCGAAATGCGGGCGGCAGGTCAAAACAACCATAATCGGGCGTGGGATACTTCCGGCGTGTTCAGCACGATAGACGTGATGACCGGTGCTATGAAGGCCGATACAGGCGGCGGGGCCGAGTACCTGCTGGATTTCCACTCCAATCCCGGACTGTTCTTCTACACGTCCAGGGAGTTGATGGACCACGAATATTCCAAGGCCATGACGGTTCGAGGTGTTCCTGCGATAGTGGGCAGCACCAGGACCGAGCTTTTGCGTTATTGGGCGGTGTCTGAACACGGATTAAATGCCTCCTTTGCGTGTGCACCGGAATTTCCTTCCTCTATGAATGCAGATCGCGCCATGGGATGGGGACGGGAGTACGTGCTGGCATTTCACGACATCCTGAGCGAACCCGATGACGCGCAAAGCGATTGATCTTCTGGGTTCAACGCAACGGCGCCAGGACGCAGGGCCGCAGAGGGTCGGGCAGGCGGGCGTTGTGCCGCAGCGTCTCCGGGAGCTGGAAGCTCCCGCTACTTTGTTGGCTGCGAACCGTGGATGTGGAGGCGCCCCCCCAAAGTGGCGGGAGCATCCTGCTCCCGCTTTCCGCGTTGTACGAATGTCCGCAACCCTGGATCGCGGGAGCGGGCAGATCCCCGGCGTTGGGCGTGCTCACTGTAAGGGTGCGAACCGCAAGGACCGTGACGTCAGATTCTGGCGAATCACTTCGTGTCCAAGATGTGCGGCGTCGTGTAACTCCGCCCTCCAGGCTCGTGGATCCGTTGAAAATGGTTGATCTTGGGTGTGGCCTCGGCATTGGGTGCGCCTTTTATTCTTGATGATAACGATTTCGAGAATGGCGTCTATGAGCTGCGCTACTACACGGCGAGCAATCTGCTCGTGAAAAACGGCGTAGCCACATTCGTGGAACTACTCACCAGGCAAGTGATCTTCCAGTTCACGCCCTGGCATACCCACGCCCTGGGCGATGCGATCTATGCAGAGGTAGCGACTCCGAGTGCGTTCGGCGATGGACCGTATGAAACCATCTATCACATCGTCAGCGACAATGCCGACGGAACCGGTTCCGGAGCACTCGAAGCCGGTTTTGTGGCGGTGACTTCGCTGTTATCCACCGAGTGGCTAAGTAATCCGGGCCTACTGGAATTCAAGTTTGGCTACGAGCTTCAGAATAACAGTATCCCGGGCAAGCACCTGCAGTTGTTTCGAGACAATTTCGGCGAGTACCCCGAAAACAATGGGTTTATGCTGCGCATTACGCTTATCCCCGAACCGGCCACGCTTGGCCTGCTGGCATGGGGCGGACTGGGGATGATGGCGATGCGGCGTCGGCGTACGGCCTGAGCATCATAAGGGGGACAGGATTGCAGCCCCCCCCGTAGGCGCCACACCTGCGAGGCATTCTTCTCGTGAGGGGATGCAGGTTCAGAGGCATCCAGATCGCCGTGCGGTGGCGCTTGTGGCTATTGGAGTGTGAGCCGGGTCTGGCCGCGATAGGTTTCGAAGCGCGTTTCACCAGCGCGGAGGCGGGCGGTGACGGCGCCTTCTTCGCCGGTCTGAATGACAACGCGGTCAGGGTCGCTCGGCAGCCAGGAAGCGAATTGCTCGGGCTCGAGGGGGGCGTCGCCGGCAATGATGAGCAGGCGCGGCTTGGCGCGGATGAGGGCGGTGCGCAGCCAGCGGCCGTAGGTCGGGAAGGTGTTGAGGTTTGGCACCACAAGGACATCGCTGGAGGTCACGTCGGCCAACGCATCGAACAAGGCCTCGGGGGTGGTCTCGGTGATGACGATCCATTCGAGCCCGTTGATGACGCCATGCAGAATGGGGGTTAAGGCGCTGCTGACGAACCGGTCGGGCCGCTCGCTGGGCGGAGGCAGGAGGCGCAGTTCGGCATTGTTCCAACTCGGGATCGTTTCGTCGGTGAGGAGGGCGAGGCGGGTGCCCTGTTCTTTGGCGCGCGTTCGCAGGGTTTCGAAGTCGCGCTCCATGTTGACGGCCCAGAAATTTCCTTGTGCCACCTGGCGCAGAAGGTAGTCGTCGCCGATGGCCTCGGGCATCGTCTGGTCGGGTTCGGGCAGGATACCGAGGAGGACGCTCTGGACCGGCATGCGTTCGAGGAGTTCGCCGACGCCCGCGATGCCGGCGCGTGGCTCGGAGGAGGGGAGGATGGCGGTGTCGATGGAGACGGCGCCGCTCTGGCGCATACTGTCGAAGACGAGCCGTCCACCGGTGAAACTGCCGCCTGCATTGACGATGCTGGAGGTGCGGGGGCCGGTGAGGAGGAGAATAGGGTAGCGGCCGTCGGCCAGGACGCGCACCTCGCGCAGGGTGGGTTGGCTGGGCCCGCGCCAGAGCAGGGGTGCCAGGACGAGGACGATCGGCAACGCAGCCACGAGGCGCCGGGCCGGGGCTGCGGGGCCGGGCGGGACGAGACGGTAGAGGCCGCCCACGAGCCAGGCGCGGTGCGCCTCCAGGAAAAGGGCCAGGCCGAGGCCCACGTAGTAGATGGTCATCCAGAGCGTGGAGGGCATGGGCGTTGGCGGGAACGGGAAGACGGAGGCGCCCGCATAGGCGAGCAGGATGAAGAAGTCGCCCGCAAGCGTGGCGGCGGCACCGAACGGGATGGCCAGCCAGGGGCCGACGACGGGGAGGAGTCCGACGAGCCCGGTGAGCATACCCAACTGGACCAGGACACCGACGGCGGGAATGGCGAGCAGGTTGACGAGGACGCCGGCCACGGGGAAGAGACCGAAGAACCAGGCGGAGAGGGGGATCATCATGCCGAGCTGGATAGCAAGCTGTGCCGCAAAGAAGATGCGGATGACGGTGGGAATGCGTTCAAGATTGACCCCCCACAGGGCAGGGAAGCGGTGGTTGAGCCGGGTGCCGGCAAGAATCAGCAGCCAGAGGGCGCCGAGCACCGCAAGCAGGTTGGGTGGATGCAGCAGCCAGGCCAGGTGCCAGCCCGCAAGGCGAAGCACGGTGGCGAACCAGATGGCGCCGAAGAGGAGGGTGAAGCCGCGCAGCATGCAGAGGAGTCGGTCGAGCGGCGGCGCCAGGAGGATGAGGGAGAGCACGGCCCCGTAGGAGAGAAGGAAGCTGGGGGCAAAGAGTGCGGTTGGGTTCCGCATGAGGATGAAGAAGGCGGAGAGTGAGAGACCGGTGGCAGTGGCGCTGCGCAGGCCAACGCGGAGGTAGGCGATCGCGATGAGAATGACGCTGTTCATGATGACGGCGCGCACGCTGGAGGGCCGGGCGCCGGTGAGCAGGGCGAAAAGTATGAGGAAGGCGATGAGAAACGGGACAAAGGCCTTGGGCTTTGCGCCGGTCATGCGGAAGAGGGCATAGAGCATGACGGAGATGACGCTGACGTGCAGGCCGGAGACGGCAAGCACGTGACCGACGCCTGCATGACGAAGGAGCGTGGCGAGGTCGTGGCCGCGATAATCGATATTGTCGACGGCGCGGCGCGTGCCGAGTGTGGCGGCGGAGGTGAGCCGGCTGGCGGGGGAACGTATGGTGGCTTTGAAGGTTTCGAGAAACGAAGTCTTCGCGGCGAGCGCAAGGGCCATGACCGGGTTGCCCCGGCTCTCTTCAATGACGTGGACGGCGGCGGCGTGGCAGCGGAGGCGGGTATCGACGCCGCTCTGTCGAAGGAAGGTAGCGTAGTCGAAGGCCCCTGGGTTCAGCGGCGCTTCGATAGGGCGATAGGTGGCGGTGGCCTCGACGATCCAGCCATAAGCGGAGGGAGAGGCGAGCCGATTGAAGTGTTCGTGGATGGCGTCTGCATTGGTTGCGCGGGTGTAGGCGCGAAGGAGCAGGTTTCCGCGCGTGACGGGCTGCCACGTTGCTTCGTTGCCGCCGATCCGGATTTCGGTGGGCCGAATGAAAAGGTCGAGTTGTCCGGCGCCGCGCAGTTCGGGTTCGGCATAGAGGGAGCCGCGGACGGTGACGCGGGTGGCGGGAGGCACTTCGGCAAGAATGTAGCGCAAGGAATCGGGGCCGGGCGGGCCGACCAGTTCCTGGGTGCGTAAGAAGCCCAGCGGCATGGCGCAACTGGCCGCAAGAAAGGCCACCAGCAGTTTGGGCCAGGCGATCCAGTGCCGCTCCGCCATAATGGCGGCCGCCGTGGCGCCTGCGCCAGCCGCGGCCAGCAGCCAGAGGAGCATAGGAGGAATGACCCACCCCTGCGCGGCGGCAACGATGCCGGTGATGAGCCCGATCGCCAATCCACTGATTCGCCAGGCCGTCATCGTATGGTCTCCTCACGAAGGGCTTCATCGTCGGTCTCCGCTCCGAAGTCGAGAGCGATGTGAGGAAAGAAGTCGGCATTGCTCTGCCGGACCACATCGAGGTTGTAGGAGGGGACAAAGCTGACCAGGGCCAGACCGAGCGAGATGGCGGCAATGAGGATGATGGCGAGGCGGCGTGTGCCCCGGCTCATGCTGGAGGCGGGCAGCACGGAGATGTTCTTGACGTTGGCCACCGGATGCCCTTCCGCCGCGAGACGGGAGGCCAGGTAGTGATTGAACCTGCCAAAGCCCGAACTGGAGACGCGGCCCAGGAGTCGTTTGGGATAGTTCGGGTTGGCTTCCGGGCGGCAGACAGCCGCGCCCGCGTGACCACCGTCGCCGGGGCTGCCGATGGCCGGCATGAGGCTGCCGAGGTTCAGGGTGGTGTCGGCGTGGTCGAGACGGCGGGCCACCATGAGGGAGGAGCCCCAGCAGTAGAAGACATACTGGGCCTCGGGATAGTTCTGCGCGAAGAACTCGACGGCTTTGCCGGTGGGCAGCTTCGGTTTTCCGGGATCGGCATGTGCGGCGAGGGCGCTGACGATGGTGGTCTTGCCGTCGGCGAGACGCAGGAGATAGGTGTTCTCGCGCAAGGTCTCAGCGGTGGCGTCGATATCAGCTTTCCATTCTTCCGGTAAGGCGGCCCATCCGCGTGCCTCGAAGCGTTCCATGGCATCGTCCTTGTCCATGGCCTCCAGCAGGATCTGGCCCATCTCGACTTTGCAAATGCCGCCTTTGATGAGATCGGTGAGCAGGGTGCCGAGCGGCGTGCGGCCGCGTACGAAGTCTTCGCCGTGTGCCGCTTCGCGCAGGCGCTTGGTGCCGGGCGCGTCGTCCGCGGTGCCTTCGATCAGGTTTTCGTAGACCATTTCCGCGGCGCAGCGCTGGTCCTCTTCCGGCTGCTCCGTGCCTTGCACCGGCCCTGAGAGGGCGAGGAACCCGAGCACTCCTTGGTCGACCAGCTCCTGAAGGGCCTGGCGCTGTTCGGAAAGAAAGGGGTGGTGGTCCTCGAAACGGATGGTGCGGACATCGTTTTCGTGGAGAAAGCGGATGTCTCCAACGAGTTCGGGAAAGGCACCGACCGGTAGGTCGGCGGCATAGAGATCGGCCGGGGCATGTTCGGCAAGGCCGCGCATCGATTCGTGGTAGTTGAGGAAGACGAAGCGGTACTCGTGTCCATAGCGGAACGGTTCGCCGGCCCGGCGCGCTTCGCAGGCGAAGTGGTGGGCGTACATGACGGCACTGGCGACGGTGTCGAGGTCGCCGCCGGTTTCCTGCATATCGCGCAGGTTCTCTAAGAGCGGAATGAGACTACCCGCGCCTGCCTCGGTGGAGAAGCGGTCGAGCTGCTCACGCACCCAGGCCTCTGTCATCGCGTCTTCCGTTTCCGAGGCGGCATCCTGGAGTTGCTTGAGAACATCGAGCACCGGGCGGAGTTCCTGTTCGGCCTCGGCCTGGAGCTGTTGCGCCCGCTTCCATCGGGCCTCCGGTCCGGCTGGAATACCGAACCGGGGAAAATCGCGGCGTAACCGATCCTCCGAGAAGCGGCTGTAGGCGTCGGTGTCCTGGGCTATTTCTTTCGGGGCGGCCGGGCTCTGCATGAAACGGCTGACGGTCAACTTGCGTAGCGCGGTAATGTAGGGATCGACGGCCGGCTCGTTGAGAAGATGACGGAGCAGCCCGGCGCCGCGACGGGGCGCGAGGAAGAGCCCGTTGTGCCAATAGGACTCGACCTTCAAGAGTTGCGTTACACGGCCGGCGGCCTCCAGATAGGAGCCGCCCCATCCGTGAATGACAATCAATTTTCTGCGTTTTGAATTCTGCATAGACCTTCCTGACCCCACCGGGTAACCCGGTGTTCACACGGTCCTAAAGGTAGACGGTGGTGTAGAGAAAAGTAAATGCTTCTTGTGTCCGTTTTGCTGCGTGCTTGACCCTGCCGGAATCTAAACGTATCAACTGCCCAACAAGCAAAAGGGACATGGCCTTATGACAGCAAAAGCCAAACAGGAAGGGTGGGGAACGCGGGTTGGCGTGATTCTGGCGGTGACGGGCAGCGCCGTCGGTCTCGGCAACTTTTTGCGATTCCCGGGGCAAGCGGCGCAGTACGGCGGCGGCGCCTTTCTCATCCCGTATCTTGTCGCGTTCCTCATTATCGGCCTGCCTCTTGCATGGCTCGAGTGGGCGCTGGGCCGCTATGGCGGGGCGCGCGGCCATAATTCGGCGCCGGGGATCTTCCGCGTTCTCACGGGGCATCGCAGCGGCAGTTACCTCGGCATGCTCGGCACGGTGATGCCGGTCATGATCTATATGTATTATATCTTCGTCGAGGCATGGTGCCTGGCCTATGCATGGGACTATCTCACCGGGGCCTTTGCGCGGCTCGGCGACGATCCCCAGGCGATTGCGGACCATTTCGCAGCCAGCACGGGCGCCACCGCGCATGGCGCCGTTTATGGCCGCGAGGCGGGGCGCATGTTCATCTTCCTCGCGATCTGTTTTGTCGCCAACTTCACGCTCATCTATCGCGGCATTCAGCGGGGCATCGAAAAATTCTGCAACATCGCGCTACCTCTTCTCTTTCTCTGCGCGGTCGTGATTCTGGTGCGCGTGCTGACGCTGCCGCCGAATCCGATGCATCCCGACCAGACGGTACTCAACGGTCTCGGCTACCTCTGGAACCCGATTACGCCCGGGATGACGCTCATGGAGTCGCTCAGCCGTTCGGAAATCTGGCTGGCGGCTACCGGCCAGATCTTCTTCAGCCTCTCGCTCGGCTTCGGGCTCATTCTTACCTACGCCAGTTACCTCAAGCCGGACGACGACGTGGCGCTCTCTTCGCTTACCTCCGTGTCCGGCAACGGGTTCGCGGAAGTGGTGCTGGGCGGTATGATCGCGATTCCAGCCGCCTTCGTTTTTCTCGGGCCGGCCGTGGTGCAAGATCCGCCGGGCACGTTCGGCATGGGGTTCGTCACACTCCCGAACGTATTCAATCAGATGCCCGCCGGCTCCTTCTTCGGCTTCCTCTTCTTCTTCCTGCTTTTCCTCGCCGCCGTGACCAGCTCCCTCTCCATGTTGCAGC
>SLOV01000153.1 GCA_007132345.1 Kiritimatiellia bacterium | reverse complement strand
GCTGTAATTCGCCCCCTGTCCCTGAACCGTTGTGGCATTCAAGGGCGCCGCGGAGTGGTTTATGAATTCTGCGGAGGGCGACTTGCGGGAATCTGTTTTAGCGCTTAACTTCAAGGGCTTCCCTCGGTATAGTCTTCATGCTTCGTGGTGGAAGCCGTGTGTAAATGGGTCTCGAATCAGCTCGAAAGGTGTGTGTCGATGAAGTTTCCTACGTCTCCCAATGCTTGCAAGTCTGTTCTGACAAGCTTTTGTGTATGGGTTCTCCTGTCAAGTGTTTCCCTGGCAGCGCCCTATCTGGCCGTGAATGGAGCCAGCCACGATTATTTGACGCTCCATTACTATATTGATGAGCCGGGTGACAGCGAGTCGCTGACGGTCGAATTCTGGCCGAACGAGGGGAACGTGGCCGAAGCGCAAATCTGGTCGAACCTGAACCGCCGCGATTACGCGACCCTGGACGCTCAGGACGCGAGCGGTGTTCCTGGCCCGTCTCCGGCCGGCGATGGCTATTTCGTCGGCTTTCCCCTCAACGACGTGGGCGGCGGCAAGTGGGAAGCCACGTTCCCGATCAACAAGACCGGCGCCTACCGCATCACCGCGCGCTATCGACTGAACGGCGAAGACTCCTGGAAGTGGGTAGGGGGCCGCGACACGGCTGTGATGGTTTCGCCGAAGAAGGCGCGCGACGTTATCCTCTACGAATTACAGGTCAACGTCATCAATGCCACCGGCGATACGGAAGGCACCCGCAGCACTTTCGAAGACTTCCTCGACCCTACGAAGCCGGCCAATCTCGACTATTTCGAAAACCTCGGCGTGAACACCCTCTGGATCCAGCCCATTCACCCGATCGGCGACCATCACTGCGTAGACAAGAGCGAAGGACCCGGCAGCCCTTATTCGATCAAGAATATGTGGGAAGTGGCGCCCTTCATGAGTCAGGCCAACACGCGCCCCGCCGCCATGCAGGCCTTTCAGGATTTCGCCGAAGCGGCCGGCGAGCGAGGCATCGATTTCTTCTTCGATATCATTTTCAATCACACTTCCTGGGACGCCGAGATCGGGCGCGACCCGGACGATCCGACGCAGCCCGCGGCCGATCCCTCCGCCGAGATTCGCGATATTCTGCCGCAATGGTATTCCCGCTTTGTCGGCTCGGGCAACCCCTGCGACGAATACGCCTACAACCAGGACGATTTCCATTACTGGTTGCCCGCCAGCAATGCCGGCCAGATCGGCGTGGCCCCGGCCGAGCGCAACGATTTCGGCAAATGGCCCGATGTGGCCGACCTCTTCTGGGGCACCTACCCCTCGCTCTTCGACGTGCAGACGGAGGACGATACCTGGTGGGACACTTCCCAGCCGGGCGCGGATGTGCGGCGTATGACGGAATATTTCGCCTATTTCGGCGAATACTGGATCGAGAAATCCGGCGGCACCCTGGGCGGGTTCCGTTGCGATTACGCGCAGGGTCTGCCCCCGCAGGCGTGGGAGTATTTCGTGAACCGGATCCGCCAGGTGAAGTGGGACTTCATCTTCATGGCCGAATCGCTCGACGGCGGTCCCGTATCGCAGCGCGCGGGGCGGCACATGGATATCATTAATCAGAACTGGGTCTGGCAGGTACTCGGCGCAGGCGGCAACACCAGCGGCCTCCGGGGCATCATTGACGAAAACAAGCAGGACTACGGCTTCGCCGGCATCATGCGCGGCATCGTGAACCACGACCAGAACGCTCCCGAAGACAGGTGGTACACTTTCTCACGCTACGCCGTGGGCGCAGTGGTCGACGGTGCGCCGCAGCTCTATCAGGGCCAGGAACTCGGCTACGAGAATAACTGGGGCTTCTCCCGCTTCCGTTTCCAGTTCAGCCGCTGGATTCCGGACATCTTCAAGTGGCACAACATGCAGCCGCTCTGGAACAACCGGGATAGCGTGCTGGAGGCGGCGTATGCCCGCGTGAACCATGGCCGCCTGCGAAGCCTGACCACCCGCTTGCACGACCAGTGGTATCTGGACCGCGTCGGCGGTGAGGGGCCGGACCAGAACATCTTCTCGGTCCTGAAGTACGATCAGTTCGGCTGGGACCCCGCCCACCAGAATGTAGTGATGAACTTCGTCAACCTCACCCCTTGGACGCAGCAGACCGCCACCTTCGATCTCGCCAGCGTGGAGGCAATCGGCATCGACCCGGAGCGCTACTACAACATTCGCGCCCTGACCCTCGACGATCCCAACGTGCAACTCTGGGACGCCCCCGGTCGCACGGGCCAGGACCTGCTCGACAACGGTATCTGGGTCAACTTCCCCGCCGACGGCAACCAGTACCCCGAGTGGGCCTTCGTGCAGATGCTCGTGCTCGAAGAGCATGGCACAACGCCAGGGCCGGGCACCGGAACCGCATGGACCGACCCCGCTGCGCCGGAAGGTTGCGACCCCGTCACCATTCACTTCGATCCCGCCGATGGACCCCTCTCCTCCGCGCGTACGGTGTACCTCTTTGTGGGCCGCAACGACTGGCTCGACGTGCAGAATGTCGCCATGACCGAAAGCGACGGCGTCTGGTCCTTCACCTATAACCCGCCCGCCGGGACCGAGGTCATCAACTTTGTCTTTAACGACGGTAATCCGGATCCGGACCAGCGCGTCTGGGACAATAACGACTGGCAGGACTGGAGCGTGAACGTCGCCAACTGCGCGCCCGGCGGCCCGGCCGTCTGGACCGATCCCGCCGAGCCGGAGGGCTGCGACCCCATCACCGTCTATTACGATCCGCAGGGGCGCATCCTCGTCGCCGCTGACCCGGTCTACATTCACATCGGCCGCAATGGCTGGCAGGATGTGATCGAACCGAACCCCGCCATGAGCGAGAGCGGTGGCGTCTGGTCCTACACCTACACGCCCGCGCCTGGCACCGAAGAAATCAACTTCGTCTTCAACGATGGCGCCGGCGTTTGGGACAATAACGGCGGTGCGGATTGGCACGTGTCCGTTGACGACTGCGAAGGCGCCCCGCCGCCGCCGACGGGTCTGGTGATCACCAATCCGCCCTCCTCCATTGTTGTCTCCCATGAGACGGATACCTATACCCTGCAAGGCATCGCCGAGAACATTGCGGGCTCCGTCGCATGGACCAACACCCTCACCGGCGACGCCGGTAGCTTTGCGGCGGCCACGCCCTGGTCGCTTGCGGACGTGGCGCTCGGCGTTGGCGAGAACGTCATCACCGTCAGCGGCACCACCGAGCTCGCCCCCACACTGATCACCAACGCCATCGACAACGCAGGCAACTATGGGGGTGGCTGGACCGACAGCTCGAACGAAGGCAGCGGCTTCGGCGCCTGGACACTTGAATCTGACGGCATGGCCGGCCATTTCGTCGGCGGCAACGGCTTTGGGCTCTGGTCGCATGAAGGCGACAACTTCGCGGCGGCTGTCCGCCCCTTCCCGGCGGCGATGAGCGTTGGCCAGACCTTCCATGTGCGCATGCAGAACGGCTGGATCTGGGAAGATGGCGGCTCCGTTGGCGTCGCCCTGCGCGACGGCAGCGGCGACGAGAAGTGGCTGCTCTACTTCGTGGGTGGCGAACCCACCTACAGTACAGGAGACGGCGCCACCGACATCGACTGGACCGACGCCGGGCTCGACATTGCCTTCACCCTCACCGGCGCGAATGCCTACAGCGTCGACGTGACCCCGGTCGGCGGCGCCACGCGCACCTACACGGGTACCTTCACCGGGCAGCTCACCGAAATGCGCGCCTGGTCGGCCAACAATGGAACCGATGACGAGTTCAACCCCAACCGCGACTTCTTCTTCGATAACCTGCTGCTCACGGAGGAGGGGAGCGGCGGCGGAGTGCCGGTCAGTTCTTCGCGCACCATCACGCGGCTTGACGACGATGGCGACACCGATAGCAATGGCGACGGCGTGCCGGACTGGTGGTACGACCTGCACGGCTTCAATCCGGGCATTCCGAACCTCGCCGCGCAGCCTGGTCCGAACGGGTATCCGCTCGGCGCCAGCTTCCTCATGCAACTCGATCCGAACGATACCTCGGCGATTCCCATGCTCATGCGCGGCCTCGACCCCGACACGAAGGAAGTGTTGTGGCAGGCCATGGGGGGACGCCGCTATGTCGTCGAATACCGCAATGACGGCGATCCTGAGTGGCATACGCTGTCGGTCGAAGACCTGGCCGCAAACGGCGCGGCCTCTTCCGAAGATGCCGACATGTTGGAGCAGGACAGCCGCACCTACCGCATCCGGTTTATGGAAGTGATCGACTGATCACGGTGCCCCTCGCCCTCGGGGCAACCTGGAATCGAATCGAGCCGCGGGGGGCTTCCCGAAAGGTGGGAAGCCCCCCGCTTTTTCAAAGCCCGCGCAGGAGTTTCGGAAGAGAGACCAGAACGATGAATTTCAAGCCATGGATTTGTGCCTGCCTGTTGGCGGTCTGCTCGGTTGCCTCCGCCAACCCCTCGCTCCGGAGCGGGTGGGGGGGCACGCCGTTTCCCGAAGGCGGCATTGGCACCACCTTTCGCGTCTGGGCCGGCGACGCGACCAGCGTGCATGTCGTGGGCGACTTCAATAACTGGAACGAGACCTCGTTGCCCCTCTTCGCGGAAGGTGACGGCGTCTGGTCCCGCGATGTCCCAGGGGCGCGCGCTGGCCAGAGATACAAGTACATTATGAACGGCACCATCTGGCGTCGTGACCCGCGTGGCGCGCGCGTCGTTCACAGCGGCAACACCGACTCCATCATCTACGATCATCGCGCCTACCCCTGGCAGAGCGATGGCTTTGTGCCGCCGCCGCGCGAACGGATGATCCTCTACGAATTGCACGTGGGAACCTTTCATGACCCCCACGGCCTCGGCGGTGGCGCCGCCAGCCTCGATGACGCCCGCATGCAACTCGACTACCTCGCCGACCTCGGCGTGAACGTGGTGCAGCTCATGCCCATCACCGAGTTCCCCGGCTCCCACAGTTGGGGCTACAACCCAACCGACCTCTTCGCCGTCGACAACCTCACCTATCACGGGCCCGACGCCCTCAAACGCTTTGTTGATGCCTGCCACCAGCGCGGCATCGCCGTTCTCCTTGATGTAGTGCACAACCACTACGGCACGGTAGACACCCCCGGCGATCTCGCCTGGTCGCTCTGGGATTTCGACGGCTGGGCCGGCCCGCTCGGCGGCGGCATCTACTTCTATCAAGAGCCCAACAAGGCCGAAAGCGGCTGGGGCAGGCGCCCGGACTACACCCGGCCCCAGGTGCGCGACTTCATCAAAGACAATACCCGCATGTGGCTGCGCGACTACCGCATGGACGGCTTCCGCTGGGATGCCACCAAACTCATGCGCATGACCCTCGACGACCAGGTCATCCCCGAAGGTGTCACCCTGCTCCAGGAACTCAACGAAATGATCCACGCCGAGTTCACCAACAAGATCAGCGTGGCCGAAGACCTGCAACACCTCGACATCACCACCGAACCGCCGCCCGCCGGGCTCGGGTTCGATAGCGACTGGCACACCGAACTGCACCACGCCTGGACCGAGGAAATTGCCAAGGACAGCGGCATCAGCACGCAACGCCTGCTCAACGTCCTCAACTATCCCCACCACACGCGGCGCGTCGTCTACACCGAATCGCACGATGAGGTCGGGCACCCCGAATTCGACCAGATCCGCGTTCCCGTCGAAATGGACCCGGACGATCCCTCCAGTTGGCGCGCCCGCAAACGCAGCATGCTCTGCGCCGCCGTCATGCTCACCGCCCCCGGCATCCCCATGCTGTTCCAGGGCCAGGAATTCCTCACGCCAGTCCCGTTCCACGACACCAACACCATCGACTGGTCCCTCACCAACACCTATGCCGGCGTCCTGGCCTTCTATCGCGACGCCGTTCGCCTGCGGCGCGACGAGTATGGCCTCGCCGGTGGGCTCACCGGCGCCGGTGTCGATGCGCGCGTCCAGCATCTCGTGAACGATGTCGGCCGACTCATTACCATGCATCGGAGCGGCGGTCAGGGCGTCGACGACGATGTCTTCGTCGTCGTGAACTTCTCCGACCTCAACGTCGTGGCCGACGGCAATAACTGGCTCGACTGGCCTGCGCCCGGCAACTGGTACGCCCTGTTGAACACCGACGATCCACGCTACAGCGATGACTTCGGGGGGCACGGCAGCGCAGAAACCTTCGTCTGGCCCGACCTGCGCGGCCCTATCGAGATCGCCCCCTGGAGCGTTATCGTCTTCGGTCGCACCCCGCCGCCCACACCCCACGCAGCAATGGCCCTCGTCGGTGCCTTCAACGGATTCTCCACCACGCCCAACATGCGGCAACTGCACGATCATCTCTGGACCCTCGACCTGGAGATCTCGGAGACCGAGGCCTTCACCTTCAAATTCGCCGCCGACGACGGTTGGGCCGTCAACTGGGGCGCAGGCAGCGTGAGCGAGGCGGGTGGGGCGATAGAGGGCGCGGCCGCGCCCGGCGGTGCCGAGTTCTCCATCCCCATCGCGGCCGACGGCCTCTATCGCTTCACCTTCAACAGCGTCACCGGGGCCTTCACCATTCGCAACGTCACGCCGATCGTCCAAGGCCCCATCCATCCCAACATGACGCTGGCCAGTGCCCTCAATGGCTTTGGCCTCACCTCCAACATGACGCGTAGCGCTGATGGTTTATGGGAAATCGAACTCCAGATCGCCCAATCCGCCGACTTTGAATTCAAGCTGGCCGCCTACGAAACCTGGGCGGTTTCCTGGGGCGGCGATGGGGAGGTCGACCCGGCCATGCCGGCCGAGGGCCAGGCCGTACGCGGCGCCGCCGAGAACATCGTGCTGGCGGGGCCCTTGAACGGCACCTACCGGTTCACCTTCGACGAATCCACCTACGCCTATCGCGTCGAGCAGTCGGGCGTGGCGCCCACGCCCACAACCATGGCGCTTGCCGGTAATTTCAATGCATGGAGCGCCTTGCCGAACATGACACAGGTCAGTCCCGGGCTCTGGCGCATCACCACCAACCTCGTGCGCAGCGCGCCGCTCGAATTCAAGTTTGCCGCCAACGGCGGATGGGCGCTCAACTGGGGCGGTACTGCGGTCCACCCGCATGCTTTTCCTATCGAAGCGATTGCCGAAATGAATGGCGGCAACCTTGTGCTGCAGGCGCCGCTCTCCGGCGCGTACACCTTCACCTTCAACAGCGATACACTCGCTTACACCATCGAGCGCGCCCCCCTGGCGCCCCTCTACGCCGCCATGGCGCTCACCGGCATTGGTGGCGACTGGTCCACAACGCCCAACATGACGCTCGACGAAAACAACCGCTGGGTACGCGAGGTCGAGCTACATCAGCCCGGCTCCATTGAATTCAAATTCACCGCGAACGACGCCTGGACACACAACTGGGGCGACGGCAAGACACACACCACCAACTCGCCCGCATCCGGCACCGCGCAGGCCGGCGGACCCGACATTGTCCTGCCGGGCCCTTTCGACGGTCTCTATCGCTTCATCTTTAACGACCACACCCGCGCCTATTCGATCGAACGTCTATCCGCGCCGCCCCGTTTTCACAAGGCTGTGTGGACTGCGGACGGTCCCGCCATGATCCTGCGTTGGGAGAGCCTTGTCGGGCAGACGTACGACATCTGGCTCAGCACCAATTTGCAAGAGGGTTTTGCGCCCTTCGCCCTCGATCTCCCCGCCACCCCGCCCTTCAATAGCTGGACCGGGGCCGTCCCTGACGCAGCCACCGCATTTTACCACATCGAACAACGCTAACCCGCCTATCTGAAACCGTCGAAGCGGTTCTCCTGGTTCGAGGTGGCCTGGGCTCTGGAGAGCCTTGGGTATGAGGAAGCATGCCTCTACCCAGAGCCGGAACGGCGGACCCATGACGAGCGGACGGCAGAGCGCTGGATGACAGAGGATCTCATGTGAGGATGTGAGCGGCCCCCCTGTGTCCGTTGTCCCTTTCTGCTCTTTCCGGGTTGAAGCTCGGCGCCCCCTCCATATATTGCCCCTATGATTTCGATGAATTCTTCCGTGCGGCGCCGGACGCCGCGTCAGCGCCGCAGTCAGGAGCGGGTGGCCCGCATGTTGGAGTCCGCGGCCGCCTTGCTCGAGGAAAAGGGCTACGCCCAGTTGACGACCAATGCCATCGCGTTGCGGGCGGGGACGTCGATTGGTTCGCTCTACCAGTTCTTCCCCAACAAAGAGGCGGTGGTGGCCGAACTGGTTGCACAGTATCGCCGAGAACTGCATGCATTCCTGAAGGCATCTCTCTCGGTCGCGCTTGTCCGCGAATCGATTCCTGCCGTGGTGGAGGTGGTGGTCGACGGCATTGAAGACATCCGCTCCCGCTCGCCCGGTTTTGCTTCTGTCTTGTGGCTGCGCGATGGGGAGGGGTCACCCGTGCTCACCGCGATTGCGTTGGAGCGGGATATCCTCGATCCCCTGGAGAAGCTGCTGGCCAAGGCCTATCCGGATGTGCCGTCGGACCGCCGCCGCCGCTGCATGACGGTCGTTGGTGAGACCACGAAGGCGCTGCTCTCGAAGGCCGGTCGAGAGGACCGCCAGGCCCAGTCGGAAATGCAGCAGGAACTCAAGCGCATGCTTGGCCTCTACCTCTCCTCGCATTTCCAACCCCCGGCATCGTGAACGAGCCTGGGGCAATTCCATCGGCTGCGCCATAGTCTACTCCTGAGGTGCGGTTTCTGTTTGCCAGATATAAGCGATTCGTATAGTGAGAACGATTCATTGACAAATCCGGGGTTCATAGGGGGATCATGTCTACACTCCTGCTACCGGACAGTGCATGCGAAATGAGCAAGAAATCACAAACGCCTCTCCGGCCATCCAGGCGGAGCTTGCGTGATCTGCTACTCCTCTTGCTCGGCGCCGGCATCGTCCACCTTCTGGCCATTCATTTTCCGCTTTTCGAGTCGCTCTACGGGTTCACGCAGCGGTTTGAGCACCTTCAATTGGAAGCGCTCTTCGCGGTGGCCATCTATCTTGTTATCTGTCTGGCACTCTTCTCCTGGCGGCGCTGGCGCGAATCCAAGGCCGCTGCGGCCGTCCTGTCGGGGAGGAACCGGGAGTTAGAGAAGGCGTTTGAGGAGATCCGGCAATTGCGTGGTATTCTCCCCATCTGCGCCTCTTGTAAGAAGATCCGGGACGACGGTGGCTTCTGGCATGCGGTGGAGTCCTACGTGCAGCATCATACGGACGCCGAGTTTACGCACTCGATCTGTCCTGATTGCCGGGACAAACTCTATCCCCAGTACGCCGATTCGGACGAAGACGAGAGTTAATCACCGCACCTCAGAAGAGTTCCAGTTGACCTGGCGATGCGGCTTCGGAAGGCGGGTCAAGGCAGGCCGGGTCGTCGTGGCGCGGGTTGTTGACGTGCGCGGAGACAGGGCGGTAGGTCATTTCTTCGGCGGGGAAAGGGCTGAGCAGGTTGCGCAACTCGGGGGCTCCGTCCATCTCCCGGTCCAGCCAGTCGGCCCACGCCGACTCAGGGAGGATCACCGGCATGCGCTGATGAATAGGGCGCAGCAGGCGATTCGGTGTGGTGGTCAGAATCGTCGCGGTAATTCGCTCCGTTCCGTCATCTCCCTGCCAATGGTCCCAGAGCCCGGCAAAGGCGAAGAGGCGCTCGTCGAGCATGTGAATGTAGACGGGCTGTTTAGGTCCTGGAGGGGCGGCGGCGTGCCATTCATAAAAGCCCGTTGCGGGGATCAGGCAGCGGCGGTAGCGGAAAGAGGCCTGGAACGCCGGTTTTTCCGCAACGGTCTCCGAGCGGGCGTTGATGAGGCGGCTGCCCAGGGCGGGGTCGCGCGCCCAGTGCGGGATCAGGCCCCATTCGGCAAAGGTGAGGCGCGGCTTGGGGTCGCGGATCACGATGGCAATCGGTTGTGACGGGGCAATGTTGAAGCGCCTGGGCGGCGGCGCATCGGGCAGTTCCAGGTCGCCCAGAATGCGTTTCAAGTCTTCGAAAGGTTTTGTGAGGGTAAAGCGGCCGCACATGACAGTTGCATTATGCCCGGCCCTTTACGGGGTGTCTAGAAACCGGCTGCCTCTTCCGGCTTGTCAAAACGCACAAGTTCTTGGAAAGTTATGGGGTTCATTAAACAGGTCTTCGGGACAAGGTGAGTTCGCCTTCGCAGGCGGACAATTCCTGACCGGCGGTGAAAGCCCGCGAATTCGGCCTCCGTGCCAACGGAGGTTCGAACCGATACGGACACCGGCCCCTGGTGGGGCGGGAATCCCGTAGCCGACCGTACAGTCTGGATGGGAGAAGATCGCATGGGAAAGGGCAGCCGTCTTACGGCTTGCTCTCCTGATGCATTCTGCTCTGCCTGTGTCCCAAGGCCGTTGTCGGAGAGGCAGCTATGCAGGAAGTAACGATAGAGGCGACCCCCAGTGCACTTGATCCGATTTCGGATGTACTGGAGGCCTTACGCCGCGGTGAGATTGTGGTGGTCGTCGACGACGAACGGCGCGAGAACGAGGGCGATCTGATCTTTGCGGCCGAACTCGCCACACCTGAGTCGATCAATTTTCTGGCACATCATGGCCGCGGCCTCATCTGCACGGCCTTACTGGCCGACGATCTCTTGCGACTCGGCATACCCCGCATGGCGCCAAATTCCGCCGGCGATAAGTTCGGCACGGCATTCATGCAGTCGGTCGACGCCGCGCGCGGCATCACCACGGGGATCAGTGCACAGGACCGGGCGCGGACCATTCGCCTGTTGGCCGACGAAGCCACCGAGCCACTCGATTTGGTGCGGCCCGGGCATGTATTCCCACTCGAGGCCTACGAGATGGGGGTTCTCCAACGGCCGGGCCATACCGAGGCCGCCGTTGACCTCATGCGTCTCGCCGGACTCAAGCCGGTAGGGGTCATCTGTGAAATCCTGAACGAAGACGGCACGATGGCCAGGTTGCCTCGACTGCGTGAGTTCAAGCAGGAGCATGGCCTCTGCATGATCAGCGTAGCCGATATTCTGCTCTACCGCCAACGGACCGAGACCCTGGTTCGTTGCGAACAGATGATTCGATTGCCAACGGAATTTGGGACCTTCCAATTGCACCTCTACACCTTTTTGCCGGATGGTGGCCACCATCTGGCGCTGACCCTGGGGGATGTCGCCACGGGCGATCCACCGCTCATTCGCATGCATAGCGAGTGCCTGACCGGCGACGTCTTCGGCTCGCTGCGCTGCGATTGCGGTACGCAGTTGCGCGATGCGATGCGGCGGATTGCCGAAGAAGGGCGTGGCATTATCCTCTACCTGCGCCAGGAAGGGCGTGGCATCGGACTGCCCCACAAGATTCATGCCTATGCCCTCCAGGAAAAGGGCATGGACACTGTGGAGGCGAATCGAGAACTCGGCTTCGATGCCGATCTGCGGGACTATGCGGTCGGTGCACAAATGCTCCGGCATCTCAGCGTACCAAGCGTTCGACTTCTGACCAATAATCCGGCCAAGATCGAGGGATTGAGCAAATATGGTATCGAGATTGCGGAACGTGTCAGTGTCGAACCGGCGTACACGGAACATAACAGCACCTATTTGCAGACCAAGAAGGCGAAGCTGGGACATTTGATTTGAGGTTGAGGCATGGCCAAAAAAGGAATTACGGAAGATCTGCAAGAAGTACCGCTGGGGCTGGGCTGCCGGGAGATTGTGGGCTCCCTCGATGGAGAGGGCATCTCCGTCGGCATCGCTGTAAGCCGATACAACGCAGAGCTGACGCACGCGCTGCTGCGCGAGGCCATACGGGTTTTCGCCGAGAGCGGTGTGGCCGCGGAATCCCTCTGTGTGGTCTGGGTGCCGGGCGCCTATGAGCTGCCCGCGGCGCTCGAACAACTCGCGCGCAGCGGCGCGTGGGACGCCCTGGTGGGGCTCGGGGTGCTGATCGAGGGCGAGACCAACCATGCAGACGTGATCAGCCGCAGCGTCGCTTTGCGTTTTGGTACCCTTTCCGCAAGTGCCGGGGTGCCGGTCCTCGACGGCGTCGTCTGCGCGCCGACGTTGCAGCAGGCCGAAGCGCGTTGTCAGCCGGGCCCCGCGGGACGCGGCGCCTATCTGGCCCGCGCCGCGATCGAAATGGCGCAAGTCTTCCGGCAACTGAAGGGATCGTAACGATGGGTTCAAGACATGACGCAAGGCGCTGGGCCGTCCAGTTGCTTTTCCAGACAGACTTTAATGACACCCCGGTCGACGACCTGGTGGCCGACTTCTGGACACAGGAGAAGGCGCCCGACGCCGTGCGCACCTTCACCGAGGAACTATTGCACGGTGCCTTGGCCCACCTCGACGAGATCGACCGTATTGTGCAGGGCCTCGCCCAGAATTGGGACCTGCACCGCATGTCCGGGGTCGATCGTAACATCATTCGGCTCGCCATGTACGAAATGCTCTATCGCCGCGACATTCCGCCGGTCGTTTCCATCAATGAGGCCGTGGAGATTGCGAAAGAGTTCGGCGGCCCCGAGTCGGGCCGTTTCGTGAACGGCATCCTGGATCGCGCCCGGCAGGATGTTGACCGGCCCGCGCGCACGACCATCGACTATCCCGGTGCAAACCCCGCGGCACAGGGGGTGGACTAGAGATGGCCTCCTGGTTTAAGGCCCTCTCCAAGACGCGCCAGGGCTTCGGGTCGACGCTTTCGAAGGCCTTTGGCGGCGGGGATGACCTGCCGGAGGCCACGATCGAAGAGTTGGAGGCGAAGCTCATCCGCGCCGACGTGCCGGTGCGCCTGGTGGGCGAGTTGCTTGCCGATATCGAAAAGAACCGGACCCGCCACGAGTCGCTGCAGGACGTGCTGCGCCGCGACCTGATTGCTGCCCTCGGCATGCATGGCCCCTATCTCTGGAAACGTGGCGAGAAGCCGCTGACGATTCTCATCGTGGGGGTGAACGGCAGCGGCAAGACGACGACCACGGCGAAGCTGGCCTGGCAGGTGAAGCGCGAAGAATTGCGACCCCTGCTTGGCGCCGGCGACACCTTCCGGGCCGCCGGCTCGGACCAGCTCCGTCTCTGGGCCGAGCGCGTTGACGCCGATGTCGTCGCGGGGCGGACCGGTGGCGATGCAGCCGCCGTGGCTTTCGACGCCGTCGATGCCGCCGTTTCGCGTGGCAGCGATGTGCTGCTGCTCGATACGGCCGGACGCATGCACACAAAGAAGCCGCTGATGCAGGAACTCGACAAGGTGCGTCGCGCCATGTCCAAGCGCCTACCCGCGGCGCCACACGAGACGTGGATCGTGCTGGACGCGAGTATTGGCCAGAATGCGCTTTTGCAGGCGCGCATGTTCCACGAGATCCACCCACTCACCGGCGTGGTTGTGGCCAAACTCGATGGGTCTTCCAAGGCAGGTTTTCTCTTTGCCGTCACCCGCGAGCTTGGGGTGCCAGTCCGGTTTGCAGGATTGGGCGAACAGATGGAAGACCTGGTTCCTTTTCAGCCGGAAGCCTTTGTCGACGCCTTGCTGGGCATTGGGGGGAATGGAGGGCCAGACGCCTGAATCAGCGCGAACAGGATGAGCACTGGATGCGCGTGGCCCTGGAGCAGGCGCGTGCCGGGGCAGGATGCACGCGCCCGAACCCGCCCGTCGGCGCCGTGCTGGTCCGGAAGGGGAAAGCGATGGTTCAGGGGTATCATCGGAAGGCGGGTGAACCCCACGCGGAAGCGGGAGTCCTCCGCGAGGCGGGGGCGGGGGCGCGGGGCGCCACGCTGTACGTCACCCTTGAACCCTGCTCCACACACGGGCGCACGCCGCCTTGTACAGAGGCCATTCTGGCCAGTGGCGTGGCGCGCGTTGTGGTCGGTGCGTCGGACCCCAACCCAAGCCATGCGGGGCGTGGCTTGCGGATCCTGCGCCGTGCGGGCCTGGAGGTCACGGCCCGTGTCTGCGAAGCCGAGGCGCGGGAGTTGATCGAGCCGTTCGGTAAATGGATCCAAACAGGGCGCCCGTGGGTGACCCTCAAGCTCGGCATGACCCTGGACGGCCGTATTGCGGATGTCGACGGAGCGTCCCGCTGGATCACCGGCAGCAAATCCCGCGCGCTCACCCAGTCGTACCGGCGCCGTTGCGACGCGGTCCTCGTTGGGGCCGAAACGGCACGGCTCGACAATCCATCGCTGTTGCCGCGTCCGGCCCGTGGGCGGAAACCGTGGCGCGTCGTCCTTTCTGGCGATGCAAACCTGCCTACAGCCTTGCAGCTCTTTTCCGACGGATTGGCGGAGCGCACCCTGGTCCTGACCACGCGGCGGGCTTCGAGTGCGCGGCGTCGCCGCCTGGAACGGACCGGCGCGGAGGTCCTTGTCCTGCCCGAAGAGAGCGGACGCCCTTCTATCGCAGCGATGTTGGAAGAGCTGGGGCGACGCGGCCTGCTGCATGTTCTCTGCGAGGGCGGGGGGCAGGTGGCTGCATCACTGTTAAAGGCTGGGGCCGCCGACGATCTGCTGCTCTTCCATGCCCCGCTGTTGTTGGGCGGTGCGGCGCGGGCGGCCATCGGTTCGCCGGGCTGGGCACTCAGCGAGGCCCCCCGCCTCAAGCGGATCTGGAGTCGGTGGTGTGGGGACGATCATGTCATGTTGTGTCGGCCACTGCCGGCAAGCACGTCGAAAAAATAAGGAGACGGCGCTATGTTTACAGGAATTGTTCAGCAGGCCGGGCGGGTGGCATCGATGACCTTTGAGGGAACGGCGGGCGTCTTGAAGATCGACGCCGCCGCGTGGGACGAGGCGCTGGTACTTGGCGAGAGCATTGCCGTGGAGGGCGTCTGTCTGACCGTGACGGCACACCGCGCCTCTGCTCCGGGGCGTGTCGAGATTTCGTTCGATGTGCTGGAGGAGACCTTTCGCCGTACGAACCTTTCCGAGAAACCGCCCGGGGCGCTGGTCAATCTGGAGCGGGCCTGCCGGGTCGGGGATGCGCTGGGTGGCCACATTCTCAGTGGGCACGTGGACGGGGTCGGCACCATTGTCTCGATCGAGCCGACGGGCCGGGACTGGGTGGTGACGATTGGTTGTGCTCCCGAGTTGATGCAGGGTATTGTTTACAAGGGATCGATCGCCGTGAACGGCATCAGCCTGACGGTGGCGGGGGTGGAAGATGACCGTTTCTCTATCTACATCATTCCGCACACGTGGGAGGTCACTTCTTTACACGAGCAGCAGCCGGGAGAAAGGGTCAACCTCGAAATCGACATGCTCGGCAAATATGTGAAGAAGTATGTGGAGGCGATGATGCGCCCGGAGCCGAAACCGCGG
>SLOV01000073.1 GCA_007132345.1 Kiritimatiellia bacterium | reverse complement strand
GGACAGGCCGATTCCCGTAATTCGCGTCGCTTTCCCGGAGCCGTGGTCCCTCATAGCAGAATCCCGCTTCGCCAAGGCTTCGCAGGACAGGTCGCCCTTCGCGGATGCGAAGGGCGAAAAAAACGCAGTTTGTCTAAAGTGGTCGGGGCGACTGGATTTGAACCAGCGACCTCTTGCTCCCGAAGCAAGCGCTCTACCAAGCTGAGCCACGCCCCGAAATCGTTCGAGGAGGGCACCATAGGCGCTCCCGAATTCCTATGCAACCGAATTTCGCAAGGGATTGCGCTTCGGAGAGGGTTGTCTTCCCGCGCCTCCTTCTGGCAGAATTCTGCCTTGTGTCGCTCAAACCCCAAGGAGTCTGCCATGGCTGCAATCGATCTGAATTCCACCGAACCCATCACCAGCGCTGAAGATATTCTCGCCTTGCTGGGCGACGAGGGCAAAGCCCTGATCGATTTCGCCCAGCCGAAGATATCGAAGGAACACCTGCATCTGCCCGGACCTAACTGGGTCGAGGAGACTTTCATGCAGTCGGACCGACCGGCACCCGTGCTGCGCAGCCTGCAGGCACTGCTCGGCCACGGTCGGCTGGCCGGTACCGGTTATGTCTCTATTCTCCCGGTCGACCAGGGCATTGAGCACTCCGCCGGTGCGTCCTTTGCGCCCAATCCGATCTACTTCGATCCGGAGAATATCGTGAAGCTCGCCATCGAGGGGCAGTGCAATGCGGTGGCTTCCACGCTGGGCGTGCTGGGCGCTGTAGCGCGGAAGTACGCCCACAAGATTCCGTTCATCCTGAAGATCAACCACAACGAGTTGCTGACGCACCCGAACCAGTTCGACCAGATCCTCTTTGCAAGTGTCGAGCAGGCCTTCGACATGGGCGCGGTGGCTGTGGGAGCGACGATCTACTACGGTTCGCCGGAGAGTGGGCGTCAGATCGTGGAAATCAGCGAGGCGTTTCAGCGGGCGCACGAGCTGGGCATGGCGACGATTCTCTGGTGCTACCTGCGTAGCTCGGCCTTCAAGGTGGACGGTGTGGACCATCACACGAGTGCCGATCTTTCCGCGCAGGCCAACCATCTCGGGGTGACGATCGAGGCGGACATTATCAAACAGAAGCTGCCCACGCAGAATGGCGGGTACCCGGCCTTGAACAAGTCCGGGAGTTATGGGAAGTCGCACAAGAAGATGTATTCGGACCTCTGCTCGGACCATCCGATCGACCTGTGCCGGTACCAGGTGGCAAACGGGTATATGGGCCGTATGGGGCTGATCAACTCCGGCGGGGCGTCGGGCCAGAACGACCTGGCGGACGCCGTCGCCACGGCGGTGATCAACAAGCGGGCCGGCGGCATGGGCCTGATCAGCGGGCGCAAGGCGTTCCAGCGGCCGATGAAGGAAGGGGTGAAGCTGCTGCAGTCGATTCAGGACGTTTACCTCTGTGAAGAGGTGACCGTGGCGTGATGTGGCGGGATGCTTTGTCGGAAGCCTTTGTCGAGAATCTTTGTCGAGAAATGATTGGGGCAGTCGACAGGGAGGGGCGACGAAGAGGGGCGACAAAGGTGGTTTGGGTTTCAACAAGGGCCAAGCGGTGAGGTCGGGAGCTGGAAGCTCCCGCTACTCTTTTCCCCTGAACCTGGGACATGGATGCATCCCTCCGAAGTGGCGGGAGCATCCTGCTCCCGCTTTGCACGGGCTGATGCCGCCCCTTGCAATGTCGGCAAGAGGGCCACATTCCGCCAATCGCTGTCGAGGGCGGGGGTGTTCAGAAAAGGCTCTTGTCTTTTTGTGCCGGTTCGCTAGCGTGTTGCGTGTGTCGGGGCGTGGCTCAGCTTGGTAGAGCGTCCCGAGGCGGGCTCGGGAAGGTCGCTGGCAACGTTCGGTGAGAACAGAGTTGAATAGGATAATTTAGGTCGGGGCGTGGCTCAGCTTGGTAGAGCGTCCCGAGGCGCGCAAGCGCGCTCGGGAAGGTCGCTACGTTCGGTGAGAACAGAGTTGAATAGGATAATTTAGGTCGGGGCGTGGCTCAGCTTGGTAGAGCGTCCCGAGGCGCGCAAGCGCGCTCGGGAAGGTCGCTACGTTGGGTGAGAAGAGAGTTGAATAGGACAATCTAGGTCGGGGCGTGGCTCAGCTTGGTAGAGCGCCTGAATGGGGTTCAGGAGGTCGCTGGTTCGAATCCAGTCGCCCCGACCAGCTTCTCTTTTTCCTATGCTAACAGGCAGGGTTGTATGGCAGATTCGGTAGAGCGTCCCGAGGCGCGCAAGCGCGCTCGGGAAGGTCGTCCCGACCGCCGTCGGGATCGCCCCGCCCAGCTTCTCTTCTTCCTATGCTAACAGGCAGGGTTGTATGGCGGACTTGGTAGAGCGTCCCGAGGCGCGTAAGCGCGCTCGGGAAGGTCGTTGGTTCGAATCCAGTCATCCCGACCGATTTCCCCCGCTTTATTTCATGTACATTCTCCAAAGCCGGACCACCGGCCGCTTTTACGTTGGCCATTGCGGAGAGGACCTGATTGAGCGATTCCGACGACATCAGTTTGGACAAAATCTTGCCACAAAGAATCGTGGCCCCTGGTGGATGCCATACTACGAAATCTTCCACTCTCGCGCCGAGGCCATGCAGCGGGAGCGTGCTGTGAAGGCGAAGAAGAGCGCTGCAAGCATTCGGCGAATGATCAAGCGCTATGAGGATGATCTACACACCGAAGATCATCCATCTTATGCTGATGAGTGACTTATCAGTACCGGATGGAACAGATTGGTAGAGCGCCCCGACCATCTTTTTAGATTCAAACTGGCAGGATCGTATACCGGTTCCCGCGCAGAATCTCTTCCGAACCTGACGCACCTTCCAATACCAGTCGGTCGGCCTCGATCGGACAACCGGGCGCGTATACAATGTCCTGATGGATGACGTTCCGGGGATCGCGAAACGCCTCGGGTCCCGTCACTCCGCCAAGATGTTCGCTGCGCCCATAGGCCCAGTGCAGCCCCGCCTTTTCGTCTTCCAGCACACTGCCTAAAACTGCCGCCGCAGGGTTACAGCCTAATCCCAGTTCAGCCACGTTGGCACGCGCCGGGTCTTCCCGGAACCAGACCTCCAATCGGGCCGCAGCCTCGCGATCGCCGGTAACGGCCACAATGCGATTCTCTTTCACCTGAAAGACAACGCGTCCGTCCGGTTCCTGCACAGGGATTTCGCCCTCGGTACCCGAAGCCTCGCCGGGTCGTTCGCCTTCGTAGGGCACGATGAAAGCCTCGCCACTCGGCAGGTTGATGAGGCGGTGCCCACGGTCGCGCAGGCACTGACCATCGTCGCCCAAGCCGCGGCGGTGCCGTAAATCGAAGCGAACGACGTGCCCGGTGGCGAAGGTCAATTCGGCCGAGTCGGCCCCCTCTAAGCGTTCGGCCAGCAGATGAACCCGTCTTGCAACCTCGGCATAATCGGCGGCGAGGGCGGTCTTCTCCATGCGGCGCAGCACGCCCGGCATACTGGCCGCGCGCAGCGTCGGGGTCTCCTGCACAAGCCGGGAGAGTGGCGCTGTCGCCGAGAACTCGGTCATGGCGACCACAATATTGGCGGCCCGAATCGCGTCGCGCAGGGGGCAGGCCACGCCGGCGGATTCGGCCTCGGCAGGCAGGTCCGCGTTGTTGCTGCCGGTCGCGGCAAAGGTCAGCAGCGGGGCGACCTGCATGCCCAGACCGGCAAAGCCGTGGCGCCACTCTTCGGCCATACGCCGCCGGTCCTGCCATGCGGCGTGGTCGGCCGCCGGGTCGGCCGGAACATCGACGATGACCAGGGCTGTTTCGTCTGGCGTCGGTTGGAAAACGTCGCGCAGCAGCTTGTGGAGTCGTTCAGGTTGCATGGACGTTGCGTACCCCGAAAAGGTACGGAAAGCCAACCATGATTTGCGCATTTCGCTCTTGCGTGGAAAAGCGGGAACTATCCATGCTCTGCCTACGCGTTACCCCGGTAGCTCAGTTGGACAGAGCAGCGGATTTCTACTCCGCCGGTCGCAGGTTCGAATCCTGCCCGGGGTGCCAGTTCGTTCAGGATTGTTTGGCGCGTTTCCCGGCCCGCGCGGACCTTCTTCCACCGCGCTTTGCTTTCTTGTCGCCTTCTTTCTTTGCCTTGCGCCTCTTCTTGCTCTGTTTCCCGTCATGGGCCGCGTCGTGCCCCTCTGCGACCAGGCGGAAGTCGACCAGGCGCCGCGCGGCATCGACGCGGGCGAGTTCGACCTGGACCTCCTGGCCGATCCTGAGCAGCACGCGGCTACCGGCGCCCATGAGGCGGGCGCCATTGTCGGCCACGCGCGGCCGGGGCCCTGGTAGTGAGGAGAGCTTTACCATGCCGCGCAGGAGCGAGTCGTTCAGTTCCACGAAGAACCCTTTGGGGGTCATTCCCGTGACCACTCCGGCATAGGGTCCGATTTCGCCCTTCCACAGACGGTGCTCGAAGAGTTCGATGCGCTTGAGGTCAAGATGATCGCGGCTGGCCTCGTCGGCCTGGCGTTCCCGTGCGGAGCAGTGTACGGCGAGGGCGTGCGCGTCGGGCCGTGGGTAGGGTGGGGGGCTGCCGCGCTCCAGGGCTTTGAGTACGCGATGCACCAACAGGTCGGGGTAGCGACGAATGGGGGACGTGAAGTGCAGGTAATGCTCGAAGGCCAATCCAAAGTGGCCGTCGCAGGTAGAGGCATACATGGCCCGCTTGAGATTGCGCAGCATGCAGAGGTTCACTACCGGCTCGCGGGCTTCCCCGCGCACCTGCGCGGCGATGCGCGTGATGTCGAACCCGCTTTCTGGCGTGGCACGAAACCCGAGGGCTTCGAGATCCTCGGCCATCTGCGCCCACTGCTGGTCGTCAGGTTCTTCGTGCACCCGATAGATTGCCGGAACGCCCTTCTGCACCAGGATTTCTGCCACGGCCCGGTTGGCGACGAGCATGAACTCTTCGATCAATTGGTAGGAGTCGAAGGCGGTCCGCCGCACGATATCCACGGTGCGGCCCCGCTCGTCGAGCACGCAGCGCACTTCCGGCATGGAGAGGTCGATGGCGCCCCCGCGCATGCGGCGCGCCCGCAACACGCGGGACAAGCCGTGCATGGTTTCGAGTGTGGCGGCTACGTCGGGTGCAATGCCGTCGCGCGCGCGGTCGAAGAGGAGGCGTTGGACCTGCTCATAGGTGAGTCTGGCGCGGGAATGGATGACCGAGGGAAAGGTTTCTACCTCCAACACTTCTCCTTCGGCATTGATGTGCAGCGAGACGGTGTGCGCGAGGCGATCCTGATCCGCGACCAGGCTGCAGACCTCGGTGGTGAGGTAGACGGGCAGCATGGTAACAACCTGGTCAACGAGATAGATGCTGGTGCCTCGCTGTCGGGCCTCCTGGTCGATGGCGGAGTCGCGGGCGACGTAGTGGGCGACATCGGCGATATGCACGCCAAGCCGGAAGGTGCCGTCGGGCAGCGTTTCGAGGGAAACGGCATCGTCGTAATCGCGGGCGTCTTCCGGGTCGATCGTGAAGGTGAGCAACCCGCGCAGGTCGCGGCGGTCCCGCAAGTCTTCCGGGCCCGGCGCGCGCGCGTGGGTGCGCGCCTCTTCTTCGACATGGCGGGGAAAGCTCTCGTAGATCTCGTAGGAGCGCATAAAGCTCAGGCGCTCGACGCCCGGCGCATCTGCCGGCCCCAGGTCCTCGACCACGGCGCCGGTCAGCGGGCGTCGCGGGTCTTCCCAGGCGTCGAGTTCCACCACGACCTTATGGCCATCGAGTTTGCGAGCTTCCGCGACCGGGCATTCGAGCACTTTGACGTTGTGCGGAATCCGGGTTTGATCGGGAATGACGTAGGCATAGTGCGGCGTCTGCCGGAAGAGGCCCGCCACACGCCGGGTGCGGCGCTCCAGCACGCGGACCACGCGCCCCTCGTAGACCGTTTCCAGTTCCTGCTCCGGCTGCCGCCAGGCTGCGTTGGGGTGGGGGACCTTCTGCGTTTCCACCATGACCCGGTCGCCATGCAAGGCGGTGCCGTGATGATGTTTGGAAATGAAGACATCCGGCTGATCCGGCTCCTCGGCCACCAGAAACGCATGCCCGCCACGCGTTACACTCAGGGTGCCGACCACGGCTCGCCCGGAATCGGGCCGGCTCCATCGGTTCTTGCGGAGACGGACCAGGAGCCCGTCAGCCTCCAGTTGGCGAAGCGTCTGGCGCAAGACACGCCGGTCCGGGCCGGAGAGCGACAGCGCGCGGGCAATTTCGTGTTGGCGCATCGGTTGATAGCCGGGGGCGGCCAGAAATTCTTTCACTCGATGCTCAACAGATGGAACGAATTCAGTCATAGTGAGGCATCATATCGGGGTTCGCGAATACCGCGAGCGGATTCGATGGGGCCCATATCGCGCGGCCCGTCGAAGGCCGGGTGATGAGGGAGTTAGGCGTTTGGGAGTATCTATGAACATCGTATTTGTCGCCAGTGAGTGTGTGCCGTTTGCCTCAACCGGCGGGTTGGGGGACGTGGTCGGCGCATTGCCCAAAGCACTGGCGGACCAAGGGCACCAGGTGATTCGTATCCTCCCGCTCTACCGCTCCATCCGGGAGGGCGGTTTTGCCATGGAGCGGCTGGGCCTGACACTGGAAATCCCCGTCGGGTTGATGCGTTTGCACGGGGAAGTCTTTCTGACCCGCCACGACGGCGTGGATACGTATCTGATCCGGCGCGACGAATTCTTCGATCGCTCGCATCTCTACAGTATGGCGCACCGCGATTATGACGACAATTTTTCCCGCTTCATCTTCTTCCAGAAGGCCGCCGTGGAACTCATGGATCGGCTCGGCCTGGCCGCCGATATTGTGCATGGGCATGACTGGCAGGCGGGACTGCTGCCATTCTATTTGCGCCATGGCGTCATGGGAACGGGACGCGCCGCCCCGGTGCCGCGAACGCTTTTTACGATTCATAATCTCGCCTATCAGGGCATTTTCCCCGGCTCCGATTTCCCTCTGACCGGCCTGCCCTACAGTTGCTTCACCACCGAAGGCGGCATGGAGTTCTATGGACAAATCTCCTGCATGAAGGCCGGCATCATTACCGCCGACCGGGTGTCGACCGTGAGCCCGACCTATGCCCAGGAAATCTGCACAGAGGAGGGCGGCATGGGCCTGCAAGGTGTGCTGAGCGCGAGGGGTGGGGCCGTGACGGGCCTCTTGAACGGAATCGATGCGAAGAACTGGGATCCCGCCACCGATTCGAGCATCAAGTCGACCTACGACCTCCAATCGGTCACGGAGGGCAAGGCGGCCAACAAGCTGCATGTGCAACGCAAGATGAAGCTTCCGCAGAAGTCGGACCGCCCCCTGATTGGCATGATCAGCCGCCTCACGGAGCAGAAAGGCATCGACCTGCTCATGGAGGTGATGCCCGAACTCATGAAGTTGGACCTCCAATTCGTGCTGCTGGGTTCCGGTGCGGAGGCCTATGAGGAGGCCTGTCGGCAATGGCCGGAGCTCTGGCCGGACACCTGCGCGGTTCGCATCGGGTTCGATGTCAAATTGGCGCATCGCCTTTATGCGGGCTGCGACCTGATGCTCGTCCCCTCGGCCTTTGAGCCGTGCGGCCTGAGCCAGATGTATGCCATGCGCTACGGAACGCTTCCGGTGGTGCACCGCACCGGCGGACTGGTCGACACGGTAATTGACGAGACGGAACAGCCTGGCGAAGGAACCGGGTTCAGCTTTGCGCCACTTGAAGCGGAATCCTTTCTGGACGCGATCGTGCGCGGCTGTGAGGCTTGGTCAGACGAATCGCTGCGACTCGCCATGCAGCAGCGTTGCATGAGCCGGGACGCGAGCTGGTCCGCCTCGGCCGTGGAGTATGAGCGTCTCTACAACGAAACGCTTTCCGGTTCGATTCCATAAACACGCCACCGCCGCGTTTCGAAAGCTTTCACGCCCCGCACATCAAGATGTAGTATGGCTCCACACCCGTTGGTAGACATAATATATATTATGCGACGTTGTGTTTTGGGTGCCTGTTTTCGCGGGTTTTTGGCGGATAACAGAACCATCGGACCTAATGCACCCAGCCCCAGCGCGGGCCGAAGGGCCAGTAGACCATGAACGCAGGTCCCAGCAGGCTATCCATCGGCACGCCACCAAAGAAGCGGCCATCGAGGCTCGCGCCGGTATTGTCGCCCAGCGCCAGAAACTCGCCTGGCCCGAGTCTCAGCACGTCGGTCGGTCGCTGCATCAAGGGCATCGGCGGTTGATCGACCCGAGGAAGCACATAGCCGTTGTAGCCTTCCTCTTCAAGCAGCCGCCGAAATGGCCAGGGCTCCGTTACTGGATTTCCGTTCACAACAAGATACGGCGGCTCAATAGAAATTTCTTCGTTTTCGAGACCAACCAGCCGTTTGATGTAATGCTCCGCGGGTGAAATACCGGGAAACCGAATATGTTCCGTCCGAAATACCGCCACGTCGCCGCGCCTGGGTCTGGAAAAGTTGTATTTCACTTTGTTCACGAAGATGTGGTCGCCCGATCGCACCCGACCGGAGGCCAGCACCTGACCCTTCACCACATGGTTGCCCGGCCGGAAATAGAACTTCATGTTCGGGTTGATCTCGTGCAGTAGCCCGCCCACGCGCAAATACTGATTCCGCTGCTGAAAGTCGGTGACCGCATCCATGCGCCCGCTCGCTCTGGCCCTGACCTCACGATATCGCTCGCCAGTCATAAGAAACTTAATCGGTCGGAACGGCATCCGGTCGGACCAGGTCGGTGTCGCCTCTGGGTCGACCGTAATGCCATAGAGCGTCGGCTGCATGGAGCCGGTCGGGATTTTGAAGGGTTGAATGAAATAGGTTCGAAATCCCATGGCCACGCAGATCGCAACCGTAAAGATCTCGACGTTCTCCCGGATGCGCGCGCGCGGGCGCGGTGGAAAGACAACGTGCGCCTGTTCGACCAATTCGTCGATCTTGCGGTCCACCTCTTCGGCGGATGCCTTGCTGCGCCAAAGATCGAGCAAGGCACGCTCGCCGTCTTTCAGCGCCGCAATGTCTTCCGGCGCGGCGATATCGGCCCGCATGTGCCGGGCGTGCCGAGACTCGTGCAGGGCTTGTTTCACCCACTTCTTCTGTTTGGCGCGGGCCAATGAAAAGAAACTCATCATGACTGTTGCTTCAGGACGTTAATGAAGGCCTCTTGCGGAATGGCGACCTTGCCGATCTGCTTCATCTTCTTTTTTCCTGCTTTCTGTTTTTCGAGCAACTTGCGCTTCCGGGTGATGTCGCCGCCGTAACACTTTGCTGTCACGTCTTTGCGCATGGCGCGAATCGATTCGCGCGCGATGATGCGTCCGCCAATTGCCGCCTGGAGGGCCACATTAAACATCTGTGGCGGCACGATATCCTTCAGCGTCTTGCAAATCTGCCGCCCGCGAAACTCCGCTTTGGTGCGATGCACAATGCTGCTGAAGGCTTCCACCGGCTCGTGATGCACCAGGATATCCAGCTTGCAAAGGTCGGCGGCGCGGTATCCGGTATATTCGTAGTCCATGGAGGCATAGCCCCGCGAGACGGATTTGAGCTTGTCGTGGAAATCGATGAGGATCTCGTTCAGCGGCAAGGTGCAGGTCAGCATCAGCCGCTGTGTATCGAGCGATTCCGTCTTTTCCACCTCTCCGCGCCGATCGAGCACGAGCTGCATGATGTCGCCAAGATGCTCGTTCAGGCAGATCACGAAGGCCCGGATGAGCGGCTCCTCCATATGATCGATGTTCGAGGGATCGGGAAGGTGCGCCGGATTATCCAACTCTATCGTCTGTCCCGACTTCAGGTGTACGCGATAAATCACCCCTGGATAAGTGGTGATGATATCCAGGTCGTACTCGCGCCTTAACCGCTCCTGAATAACTTCCATATGGAGCAGCCCCAGGAAGCCGCAGCGAAAGCCCAGCCCAAGCGCCACCGAATTCTCCGCCACGAACTGGAACGAGCTGTCGTTGAGCTTCAGTTTGTCCAGGCTGGTGCGTAGTTTCTCGTAGTCGGAGGTGTCGACCGGATAGACCCCGGCGAACACCATCGGGTGCACCTCTTTGAAGCCCGGCAGCGCCGTCGTGGCGGGACGCGACGTATCGGTGACCGTGTCCCCGATGGGAATTTCGGAAGCATCTTTGATGTTCGACACAAAGTACCCTACCCCGCCCGCCTGAAGTTGCTTCACAGGGAGTGCGTCGGGCGTGAAGATGCCGACCTCCTTCACCTCGTAGTCCTGGCCGGTGGCCATCATGCGCACCTTCGCCCCTTTTTGCAGGCTGCCGCTGACCACGCGTACATAAGAGACCACGCCGCGGTAGGCATCGTAAATCGAGTCGAACACAAGCGCACGCAGCGCCGTTTCCGGGTCGGGTGGCGGCGGCGGAATGCGATGCACAATGGCTTCGAGCAGTTCATCGATGCCCATGCCGGTCTTGGCGCTAACCTGCAGGCATTCGTCCATGGGAATGGCCAGAATGTCCTCCACCTGATGCCGAACCACCTCCACATCTGCGTTCGGCAGATCGATCTTGTTCAACACCGGCACAATCGTCAGTTCCTCGCCCATTGCCAGATAGGTGTTGGCCACGGTCTGCGCCTCAACGCCCTGTGCCGCGTCCACCACCAGCAGGGCGCCCTCACAGGCCGCCAGGCTGCGCTCCACTTCATACGAAAAGTCTACGTGACCCGGTGTGTCGATCAGATTGAACGTGTAGGTCTTCCCGTCCTTCGCCTGATAGAGCATGGTGACGGGGTGCGCCTTGATGGTGATCCCGCGCTCCCGTTCCAGGTCCATGTCGTCCAGCATCTGCTCCCGCAGCTTGCGCTGGTCCACCGTGCGGGTCCGTTCGATCAAGCGATCGGCGATCGTCGACTTGCCATGGTCGATATGCGCGATGATGGAGAAATTCCGGATCAACGAAAGGTCGTGCATGGTCGTCATCAGGTCAGCCGCGCCCCCGGCAGCGTCGCGGCCTGGCGCATTCGCTCGATCTCCGCGCGCATATCCGCCGCCCGAAACAGGAACGAGCCCGCAATCAGGATGTTGGCCCCCTGCTCCACCGTCTCGGCGCCATGCTCCACGTTGATGCCGCCATCCACCGCAATGTCGACACTCGGCCAGGCCGCCCGTAAATCGCCGATCTTCGGAAGCACCTCGGCCAGAAAGGACTGCCCCCCGAAACCGGGATGCACCGTCATCACCAGCAGTTCATCCACCTGCCCGGCCAGCGAAGCAACCCGGTCCGCTGGCGTTCCGGGATTCAGCGCCAGCCCGGCGCGAATGCCCCGGCCGCGGATGGCCGCCAAAGCCGCCGCGACATCGCACTCCGCCTCGACATGCACATGCAGGGTGTCGGCCCCGGCATCGATAAAGGCGTCCAGATACTGGTCAGGCCGCGAAAGCATGAGATGCACGCTCAGGTGCGTATCGACCGCCTCGCGAATCATGGAAACAATCGCCGGGCCCATACTCAGGTTCGGCACAAAGTGGCCATCCATGATGTCCAGATGCAAGCCGTCCGCGCCCGCTTCGACGGCGCGGCGGCACTCGGCGCGTAACGCCCCCATATCGGCGGCCAGCACGGATGGCATAATGTGAAGGTTCGGCATTGCCTCAATTCCCCAGAAAACGGAAGGCAGCAAGCTAATAGAAGCGGCCTACGGCGTCAAGGAAGCCGCCGATCCCCCCCCAGCAATTCTCAGTATGGCCCGGAACGTGTTGTTTGGGCCTGCTGAAGCAGGTACTACGAACGGGTTTTCCGCCGGGTTTTCGCCCGTTTGTAGTCCCGCCTTCAGGCGGCAAGGGCCATATTGAGACCTGTTTTTTCGGGACACTGCCGGCAAAGCACCGCATGATTGCGCAAGGACGCAAACAAACCCCGATCCCCCCACATCTGCCATGACCCCGACAAATCCCCCTTCATCCTCAGCCGCAACTCCACGCGAGGCCGAACATCATGCCAACTATCCTGCCGCCTTCGCGGCAGCGGCGGCCCGCTTCCCCGACCGGATCGCGATCGAGATGGAATGTGACGGTCGCCTGGAATCGATCAGCTATGCGGATCTCCTGGCCTGGAGCCTCCGCATGGCGGCCTGGTTCGAGGCCAAAGAGGTTCAACCCGGCGATCGGGTGGCCATCCTGGCCGACAATAATGCCCGCTGGGTGGCTTCCTATCTCGGTGCCCTCACGCGCGGCGCCGTGGCCGTGCCCCTCGACACCTCCTACAAACCCGCGCAGATCGAAACACTGCGGCGCCAATCCGGCGCCCGCGCATTGGTCACCTCCTCGAAATACCTCCCGGCAGCGCGCGAGGCAGCCGGCGAGGTGCAACTTGCAACCCTTGACGACACCGAAGAGGAAGTCGAAAGCCTCGCCTCCCTCTTCCAAACCGGCAAGGCCGAGTCCCCCCTCCCCTGCCCCCGCGAACGCAGCGACCCCGCTGTTATTCTCTACACCTCCGGCACCACCTCAGACCCCAAAGGCGTGATCTTGACCCACGGCAACCTGCTGTCCGAATTCGAGGCAGTCCGCCAGGTCCTCCCGATCAGCGAAGAAGACGCCGTCCTTGGCGTCCTCCCGCTCTTCCATGCGCTTGCGCAGATGGCGAATCTCCTGCTCCCCCTCGCCGTGGGCGCGCGCGTCGTTTATCTCGAAACCCTCGGCACCGCCGAGCTATTGCACGCACTCGCCGAGCGAGGCATCACTATCTTTGCCTGTGTCCCGCAGTTCTTCTACCTCATCCACCAGCGCGTCATGGAGAAGGCCGCCTCTTCCAAGGCCCGTGCCGCAATATTCCGCAGCCTGCTCCGTGTCAACGACCTCGCCCGCCGCTTCGGATGCAATCTCGGCCCGCGCCTCTTCGCGCCCGTGCACAAGGCCTTCGGTTCGCACATGCGCCTGCTCATCACCGGCGGGTCCCGCTTCGAACCCACCGTGGCCCGCGACTTCTACGCGCTGGGCTTTACGGTGCTCGAAGCCTATGGCCTCACCGAAACCTCCGGCGCCGCGACCCTCATGCGGCCCGGCGAGCGCATCTTCGGCTGCGTGGGGCGGCCCCTCCCCGGCACCGAGATTCGCATTGGCCCCTGTGAACTCACCGAAGACGCCGACACCTCCGACGACCGCCCCGCGGACGGTGAAGTGTTGATTCGCGGCCCCCTCGTGATGGCCGGCTACTTCGAACGGCCCGACGCCACCGCCGCCGTCCTCCGCGACGGCTGGTTCCATTCCGGCGACCTCGGCTACCTTGACGACGCCGGGCGCCTCTGCATCACCGGCCGCTCCAAGGAGATCATCGTCACCAGCTCCGGAAAGAACATCTACCCCGAAGAAATCGAGGCGCACTACCTCAAGTCCGGATTTATCAAAGAGCTCTGCGTTGTCCCGGCACGCCGCGCCGGCGCCCCCTCCGCCGAACGGCTCCACGCCATCATCGTTCCCGACATGGAGCAGGCCCGCTCCCGGAAAGTGCTCAACGTGGGCAGCGCCATCCGTTTCGAGCTTGAAGGCCTTTCCGCCGAATTGCCGCCCCAGAAACGTGTGCTGAGCTACGACATCTGGACCGACCCACTGCCGCGCACCACCACCCGCAAGCTGAAGCGGTTCGAAATCGAACGGCGCATGCAACAGCGCAAAGCCGAGGCAGGCGAGCGGGCCAAGGATGGCAGCGTGACCGAAGGGGCGGCCCCCTCCGCCGAGCCCGTCGCCTGGCCTGAGGTGCCCCGCCGCGACGAGCTGCTCCGCCTCATCCGCCCGGCCGTGGCCGACCCCGCCTCCCTCCGCCCCGATGCCAATCTGGAACTCGACTGCGGCCTCGACTCCATGGAGCGTGTCGAGTTGCTGGCCCGTCTGGAACAGCACCTCGGCGTCCGGGTGGACCCGGAAACCGCGAACCGCATTTATACCGTCGGCGACCTGCTGGAGGCCCTGCGCGATGCGCCCGCCGCCGACACCGCCTCGACGTCCGGGGGCGCCGCCTCGTGGGACGGGATCCTCGCCGCCATCCCGCCCGACGACCCCGACCTGGCCGCATTGACCCGCCCTGCGCCCTTGCGCGCCGCCTTCTTCTTCGGCCTGATGAAAGCCTCGCTCCTCTTCTGGAAACTCCTGTGTGGCCTACGTGTCGAAGGGCGCGATCGTCTGGATCGCACAGGCGAGCATGGGTTCATCATCGCCCCCAATCACCAGAGTTATCTCGACGCCTTTCTCCTCGTCGCCCTCCTCCCCTACCCCGTTTTCCGCCGTCTCTTCTTCGTCGGCGCCAGCGAATATTTTGCCAGCCCCCTGCGTCGCCGCCTGGCCCGCGCCATTCGGCTGGTCCCGGTCGACCCCGACACCCATCTCACTCGCGCCATGCAGGCCGGCGCATCCGGGTTGCGTCAAGGATTGACACTCATCCTCTTTCCCGAGGGCGGTCGGTCTATTGATGGAACCCTGAAAACCTTTCGCAAAGGGGCTGGCATTCTTTCCCAGCACACCGAATCGCCGGTCGTCCCCGTGGCTATCCGTGGCTGTTACGAACTCTGGCCGCGCAGCGGCGGATTCCAATGGCGTCGCTTACTTCCGGGGCGGTCGCGGGTGCGCGTTGTTTTCGGGGAGGCGCTTTCCGCTCCCGCCCCTCTGCCCGGAGAAGCCACGCAGGAGGAGGTCGAGCAGCGCTATCTCGAAATCACTGAGAGCCTCCGGGCCGCCGTCCAGGATCTCTGGGACACCGCCGAAGCTGGGGCGGAATGAGGATTCATCCGCGGCTCAATGGTCGCCTGTAGCCGTGGCGGCTACGGCGTGTTGATTGATTCGGCACGCAGGGTGGAATGTCCAAGCACCAGCGCGCCTTCGAGAAGGCGCGCCAGAAAGCGGGTTCCAGAACCCGCACTCCAAAATTTGGAGTGCGCTTTCTTGAAAGCGCTTTCTTCCGGGGGTTCTTGAACCCCCGGGAACTCAACGGATGACAGCCCCTTCCTTCACCATGCAATTGTGCACAGCGCTGAATCGCAGGAGGCCACGGAGCGGCTTGAATCAATCAACACACCCGCTACGGTGTGGTCGGAAGAGGAGAGGAATTGCAAAACACGCGAAAGGCTGCAGAAGCCTATTTTGAGTGGGTATCCAGCAACATTTCGCCTTCGCGGACCATTTTCCTGCCGTACGCGGATGGACGGCCCAATAAACCGTGCACCAGCAAGTGCGCGCGTCGCAAAGCTGGAGGATGGGCATGTCGCGCAGCGACTGCCCGTCGCCCGGAGCCGATCAGGTAACCGTGCACTGCTGGACGGTTCACGCCGTTGGCGTGGCAAGCGAATCGACCGTCCTCCACCCGCAAGTGCGCATATCGGTACCCCTGACCACTAAAGACAGTGCATCTGCAGACCCATTCGATTTGTCTTGT